>PMUE01000332.1 GCA_003167055.1 Vulcanimicrobiota bacterium
GCCGCTGCACTTCTTTGTTCGTGCGAATCCGGTCGGGTGAAACCCCGCCGGGCAGCAGCAGCGCATCGAAGTCTTCGGCCGTGCAATCGGCCACCAGCTCTTCGGCGCGCACGCTCTGGCCGNNTCAAATCCGTCGCCGATCAGCGCGGCGATTCGCTTTCCATCAACACCTTGCATCGTGGGGGCCGTCTTTCGCTCCGTCCGCTAGAGTGTCCCACCCGTCTGCTGGACGGCTGCCCGAAGGAGGTAGGCAAGCTCCACCTCTATTTTGCCGAGCGCATCGAGCACCACGTCGGCCGTTACGGCCGCCAGCGCCGGATTGCGTTTGGTCATGTCGCCCTCCGGTACGCGGTGGCGCGGATTGATCTCTCGCATGTAGATGCGCGCCTCGTACCGGATCGGCCCGTCGGGCAGAAAGTAGAGCGGATCGAGCCCGAACGCATAGGCCCCCAGCGACAGGATCTCGGTGCGCTGCAAAAACTCGATCGGCCGCGTCCGCAGCGCCTGCGCCAATCGCGCGAGTGCCGAAACGCCGACACGTTCCGTGCCCGCAAGCACTGCCGCCAGACGCTCGAGCGGCAGGTCGACCGCTTCGGCAAGCCGGTCGTGGCTGACCTCGCGCTCGGCGGCGAGCGCCTCCAGGCCGCGGCCGAATGCGGCACCACCGGCCGTGCCGACTCGTCCATCCCACGCCGGTTCATCCGCATTGATCATCGCGTCACCGGCTCCGCGGAAACATAGACCCCGTCCTGCTCCACCCGGACGTCAAAGCGCGGTATGAATGCCAGATCGCCAAGCGTCATCGTCCCCGAGCGCAAATCGAAGCACCATGCGTGCCATGGGCAGGTTACGGTCAAACCTTCGATCCAACCGTCGGCGATCGGTCCGCCTTGATGTGGACAGGCGTTCTCGAGCGCGTAAAAGTTGCCGCCGACATTGAAGAGCGCAACTTCGTAGCGACCAACCACGACAGCGCGTGAAGTCCCCGGCGGCAGCGACGTCACGTCCGCGACACGAACGAAATCCATTTGCGGTGTTGTTACTACAGCGCTCGCGTCAAGCCGCCGTCAATGGCGATCGTTTGGCCGGTCACGTAGCGCGCAGCTTCGCTGCACAGGAACGTCACCATTGGTGCAAATTCTTCCGGCGTTGCGACGCGCCCGATTGGAACCTCGGCAGCAGCTGCCGCCTCCATCGCGCCGGCGCCGGGATAGAGTTGGCGCAAGCGATCGGTATTGACGCGTCCGGTCGCGATCGAGTTGACGGTGATGCCGTCTTTCGCAACTTCTAACGAAAGGGTCTTGAGCGCGGAAACGAGCGCGGTACGGAATGCATTCGACAGCGTCAGGTTTGGAATCGGTTGTCGCACCGAGGTCGACGTCAGCGCGACGATGCGTCCCCACTGGTTTGCAGCCATGGCCGGGAGCACGCCGTTGGTCAACTCGATCATCGATCGCAATACACCGCGATAGCCCGCATCCCAATCCTCGAGCGTCATCTTCGAAGGGGTGCCCGGCTTGGGTCCACCGCCGTTGAGCACCACGATATCGATCGCGCCAAATGCATCGTTCACCGCGCCGAGAAGTTTGCCGATCGATTTCGAATCGCTAAGATCCACCTCGAACGCGCGCGCGTCGGTCGCACCGGCGTCTTTCGCGCGTTTCGCAACCGACTCGAGCTTATCGCGGCGGCGCGCTGCGACCGCGAGCGATACGCCTTCTGCCGCGAGCGAGAGCGCGATTGCTTCGCCGATGCCCGCACTTCCGCCGGTAACGAGCGCCACGCGCCCGCGAATGCCTAGGTCCATGTCACCACCGTATTTCCGCCGCTTACAATCACCGCAACTCGTTCTCCGGACGCGCGCTCATACTTCCTTGAAAGCAGGGCGGCAAAGGCGGTTGCGCCACCGGGCTCGGCAATCACGCGCGCGCGGGTCCAGAGCGCTTCACGAGCCGTGCGGATTTCATCGTCGCTCACTAGGATCGCCCGCTCAACGAAGCGCGCGGCGATCGGATAGACGAGCGATCCTAATGCGCCCGCGGCCAGTGAATCACTTGCGATACTCCCGGTCGGTGCCGCGACCGGCGCGCCCGCGCGCAAGGCCCAATCCAGCGTCGGCGCACCGTCGGGCTCGACGCCGATCACGCGCACGCGCCCCTCGAACCAGGCGCTCACGCCGGCAATCAGACCGCCGCCTCCGACCGGCACGAGGACCGTATCGAAGGGTACCGCTTCTTCTAATTCTTTTCCGAGCGAACCCGCCCCAAGAATCGTTTCTACCTGATCGAACGCGTGGACCGGCATCGCGTCGCGTTTGGCCGCATCAGCGATGCTGGCTGCGAGTGCGTCGGGATAGGTGCCCGGGACGATGACCAGCTCGGCGCCGGTCGCGCGAATGCGCTCGATCTTCGCCGGTGAGGAAATCTCGGGCACGAAGATGCGACACGAAACGTGAAGCTGCGCGGCCGCATACGCCACGGCGGCGCCGTGATTGCCGCCCGATGCCGCAACCACGCCCGCCGGCGGAACGCTGCGCGTGCGCAGATTGGCAAACGCGCCGCGCGCCTTGAACGAGCCGGCAACTTGCAGACACTCCAACTTCAACAGCGTGCCGTCGAGATCGAGCACCGGCGTGTTGCGGATGAAGGGCCGGATCAGCGGCTCCATCGCCGCGATGCCCTCGCGATTAAGCAATCGTGACAATCGCCTCTACCACCTTAAAGGGTGAAGCGGCCGGTTGCGACGGGCATGACGTTTCCACCTACTTCAATCCCCGCGGAACAAAGGTGTCGCTCGTCGCCGCGCTGGACTAATCGCCCGGCATGAATCCGTACGAGTCGATGATCGAGCGGCGCACCGAACTGGTCTTCCCGGAAGACGCTAACGTGCTCGGCACGCTGTTCGGCGGCAAAGCGGTCGCGATGATGGACGAGGTAGGCGCGATCATCGCGATGCGAGCGTGCCGCAAGGCCGTTGTCACCGCCTCGATCGACCGCATCGACTTCAAAGAGCCGATCCGCATCGGGGAATTCGTCGAAGTCGTCGCCCGCATCGTGAAGGTCGGGCGCACCTCCCTAACCGCGCAGGTCGAGCTGTGGGCCGAGAAGCCCGCCAGCGGCAACCGGCGACTCTCGACCACCGGTTCCTTCGTTTTCGTGGCCGTCGACGAGCACGGAAAGCCTACGCCGATCCGAGGCTAGGGCCTTTGCCCTTGCCGGGACCGCAGCTCTTTGCTATGCTACGCCGGTCGCCGGGACGGAGCCGCAGCCGCTAGGCAAGCTGCGAACCCTGTACTCGAGCGAGACCATCCTGACTCTAAGGAGCAACGTTTCGTGCCTCTCACCAAAGAGCAAAAAGCGGAGATTGCCGCCAAGTACGGCCGCGGGTCCAACGATACCGGCTCGGCCGAAGTGCAGATCGCAATCCTCACCGCATCGATCAATCAGCTCACTGACCATCTCAAGCTTCATAAGAAGGACCACCACAGCCGCCGCGGATTGCTGCTGCAGGTTGGTCAGCGACGTCGTCTGTTGAGTTACTTACAGAAGAAAGATCTCGAGCGCTACCGCACGCTCATCGGCGAACTCGGCTTGCGCCGATAGTCGTTCGTTATTTGACCAAAACGGCACGCGCGTGACTTCCACGCGGGTGCCGTTTTGTTACGCTGAACTCGCGTGTTAGCTCGGAGACGATAAAGAGTCCGCGTCCCGATTCGCTCATCACGTCGATCGGCAACATCGGCGCGCGTTCGAAGCCGGGGCCTTCGTCGATCACGTGCAAGACGAGATCGCCGCCCGTGTTATCCAACACGAATTCGACCGAGCCTGCAGCGTGACGAACCACGTTACCGGCCAATTCGCCAAATACAAGTTCGGCGGCTTCGAGCCGCAGCTCCGAAAGACCGTAGCCGATCAGCAGCGCGCGGAACTCTCGCCGCATGCTCGAAAGCCCGTCAGCGTCGAGGCAGGCGAACATCCAGCGCCGCATGTTCGCAATACGCTGGTCACGATGCATGCGTAGGGTGAGAATCGCGACGTCGTCACGCGCGCCATCGCTCAGCACCCGTTCGCGAATCAACGCCGCGGGGTGCCGGACGGTGTCGATCTGCGCATCGGCGAGGATCGCACGCAATAGTCGCTCGCCTTTCGCAATGTCGTGCGATGATTCGATTAAACCGTCGGTATAAAATACGAGCAGATCACCGTCGCCGACACTGACGCTGCAGGCACGAATGGAAACACGGTCGCGCAGGCCGAGCGGAAGATCGACGAAGACGAGCTCGTCCAAGCTGCCGTCGGTCCGGCGAATAAACGGCGGTGGATGACCTGCGCTTGCATAGACCATCGTACTTGCGATCGGATCGATCACGCCGACGAAGGCGGTAACAAAACCGTCGGGCTCATCCACACGTAGCGCGCGATCAGCTGAGTTGAGCATCAACACCGGGTCGGCATGAACCTGCGCGATACCGCGGATGATTTGCCGCATGCTGCTCATCGTGACCGCGGCATCGAGTCCGCTTCCGGCGACATCTCCGATCGACACGACGACTCGCCCGTCGGCCAGCGCAAAGGCGTCGTACCAATCGCCGCCGATCTGGGCTTCGCTACTGCCCGGCACGTAAACCGCGTCGAGGGCAATGCCATCGATCAGCGGCAATCGCCGCGGGAGTGACGCGGCTTGGAGCGCTTCGGCAACCCGATGCTCACGCTGGTAGAGTTGCGCGTTCTGAATTGCGAGCGCGCAGCGCCGCGCCACCTCTTCGAGAAACGCCACACCGGCCGCTCCATAGGCGTCGCAGTCTTCAGGGCGCACGAACGAAATCGCGCCGATCGACTTTCCGCGCACGTGCATCGGCACGACGATCGTCTCGAGCACCGTGTCGTTGATATTCTCGACAAAGCACGCGGCGCGCGCCTCGCCATAGATGTGCGCGCGAATGCGTGACGCCGGGACTTCGCGTCGCACGCCGTCGTGCGCAAACGCCACCGTCCGCGGGACGCCGTTCATCAGGAGATCGACTTGGCAGGAGTCGGCGAGCCGCGGGATTGCCGCTTCGCAGATGTGACGCAGCGTGCGATCCAGTTCGAGCGAGCTGTTGACGATGCGACCGAGTTCCGCTAAATACGCTTGCTCCTGCGACATGCGTTTCTGGTCATCGATGTCGGTGCTCGTCCCGAACCAGCGCACGATCTCGCCGTTCTCGTCGTGCATCGGTGAGGCGCGGGTGAGGAACCAGCGCGGACGCCCGTCGGCTCCGATCAGCCGATGTTGCATCTCGTATGGCACACCACGTGCAATAGAATCTTGCCAACGGTCGCGGCTCAGCGCCAGATCCGCCGAATGCACGAGCGTCTCCCAGGCATCGGCGCCGGTCACTTCCTCCAGCGAGCGACGCGTATACTTCAGCATCGCCTCATTGGCATAGTCTTGCTCGCCGCGCGCATTGGTCGACCAAACGAGGTCCGGGAGCGCTTCCGCGATCGTACGCATTTGCCGGTCGCGTATTTCGTGTGCCGTCCGCTGATCGTGAATATCCATCGCCGTACCGATTCGATGGAAAGGTGATGGGGTACCGAGATGCACCCAGCGGATCAAATGCCAGCGGTACATCCCATCCGCACGGCGACGCATACGAAAGTCCGCCTCCAAACTGCCACTGCG
>PMUE01000322.1 GCA_003167055.1 Vulcanimicrobiota bacterium
AGATCACGGCGACGTCGGCGATCGTGCCGGAGGTGATCCACATTTTTTCGCCGTTGATTATGTATTCTTTTCCGACCTTGCGGGCGCGGGTTCTCATGCCGCCGGGGTTCGATCCGAAATCAGGTTCGGTCAATCCGAAGCAGCCGATCTTCTGACCGTGTGCCATCGCCGGCAACCACTCGCGCTTCTGCTCGTCGCTACCCCAGTGATGAATCGCAAACATGGCGAGCGATCCTTGCACCGAAGCGAAACTGCGAATACCGGAATCGCCGGCTTCGAGTTCCATGCACGCAAGGCCATACGCGACCGCACTTGCCCCCGGACAGTCGTAACCTTCCAGATGCATGCCGAGCACGCCGAGCTTCCCGAGTTCGGCGCCGAGGTCGCGCGGCAAGATGCCGTCCTCGAACCACTGCGCCACGTTTGGCAGTACGCGCTCGCGCACAAACGAGCGAACGGTGTCGCGAACGAGCCGCTCTTCGCCGGAAAGCAGCGCGTCGAGCCCGAGAAAATCGACGGCATCGGGCGGCGCGATCTTCTTCTTCGCGTGCGCGGTGGTCATCGGTTCACAACGCTCATGTCGGCGTAGCGCGCGCCGCTGGCCGCGCCGGCTGGGAAGACCGCGTCGATCGCTTGCAGCTCGGCGTCGCTCAGCTTGACGTTGAGCGCGCCAACGTTCTCTTCCAAATATTTCACGCGTTTGGTTCCCGGAATCGGGATCACGTCGCGACCTTGCGCAAGGAGCCACGCGAGCGCGAGTTGCGAGGCGGTACAGCCCTTCTGCTTCGCGAGCGTTTCGATGTGGCGCACGAGGTCGAGGTTTTTCGCAAAGTTCTCACCCATAAAGCGCGGGCTCGAGCGCCGGAAATCATCGGGAGCGAAGTCATCGGGACTCTTGATCGCGCCGGTCAGAAAGCCGCGCCCAAGCGGCGAGTAGGCGACGATCGTAATTCCCAACTCGCGCGCGGCAGCAAGTTGCCCGTTCTCTTCGAGGTCTCGCGACCAGAGCGACCACTCATTTTGGAGCGCAGCAATTGGATGCTCCGCATACGCGCGACGCACGTTTGCGGCACTTGCCTCGGACAGTCCGAGATAGCGCACTTTGCCGGCTTTGACGAGCTCCGCCATCGCCCCGACCGTCTCTTCGATCGGCGTCGACGTATCGACCCGATGCTGGTAGTACAGATCGATGTGCGCCACACCGAGGCGCTTCAGCGATGCATCGCATGCGCTGCGCACGTAGTCGGCGTTGCCGCTAATCGTGCGCTTCCAAGGATCGACGGCATCGCGCACGATGCCGAACTTGGTTGCGAGGAAGACCCGGTCGCGACGGTCCCGGATCGCCTTGCCGACGAGCTGCTCGTTCGTAAACGGCCCATACATATCGGCGGTATCGAGCATATTCACGCCGAGTTCGAGCGCACGGTGGATCGTGCGAACCGATTCGGCTTCGTCGCCTGCACCGTAGAATTCCGACATCCCCATGCAGCCGAGGCCGAGCGCCCCGACTTTTGGACCGTTTTTACCGACCGTACGCTGTTCCATATCCTCTACCGTTTTAAGACGCGTGTAATCTTGTCGAAGAGCGCCTCGGTCGAGCGTTCGAACGAATCTTCGAGCCGGCGCCACAAGAGGCGCCCGTCGGTGTCGGTCAGCGTGCCCTCGACGCGATACTCAAGCACGGTTTGCTTGCCTTCGGAACTCAGATAGAATCCATGCGTTCCATCGACGCCGTCATTGAGGATCCGCCACACGATGCGCTCTTCGGGTACAACTTCGGCGAGCATGGCGTGGATGCCGAGGTGCCATTCTTCGGTTCGCTCAGGAACGAGCGGGCCCGGGGAGCGCATGAACGGTTGCGATGCGAAGGGCCAAATCTGATCGCCTGAGGTCCCCATCTCTTCGAGCAGGTGGAAGATGCGGCGTTTGGTGCCGTGGAACGTCCGGGTGCGCGATTCTCGAAGTGCGATTGGCATGGCGCCTGGTTCGAGGCGTGCCAGGCTAGCTCATTGTGCGCTCGGCCAGGTGCACCGCGGTCGTCAAAACAAAGTGCGCGCCGCCGGACTCCGCCGCGCGGTCATAGAGCCGGCGCAATTCCGCCGCCATCGACTCGTAGGCCGGCCCCTCACGCGGCAAATACGACGCGGAACGCGTGCGACCGAGAAGGCCATCCCAGTCGACCGGCTTTTCATGGCGAAAATCTAGCACGCGTACATTCGACCAGCCTTGTTGACGCAGGTCGCTGTCGACCGCGGTCGCTCGGCGCCGGCTCTCGGTGTCATCCGACATATAGCGCCGGATGATGTCGCTGTATTCGCGCATGAACGGATCGCGCTCATCGCGCTCGTTCCAGACCGCCGCAAACCGTACGCGCTTGCGGCCAATGCGTTCCGCTTCGGCGAGCACCCGATCCGGTTCGAACCAATGATACGCCTGGAAAGCGGAGACGACGTCGACGCTGCGATTGGGAAGAGTGGTCGTTTCGGCGGTGCCGTCGATCACCTCGATGTCGGAGCGAGACGGAATAGACGCACGCATCGCCGCGTTGGGCTCGATTGCAAACACGTGCGCACCGGCGTCGGCGAGCAAGACCGATGAAATCCCGGTGCCGGCGCCGAGATCCGCCACGCGCGGTTTGGTGAAACCGTCGAGAATCGCCGCGACTGCGTCAGCCGGATAAGTGGGGCGATAGCGCGCGTAGTCTTCCGCACGCTTGCTGAACCTTGTTGTTGGATCCATTTGCCGATCTCGACTACGGTTTGGGGCCGCTGTCCCGCTCCGCGAGCTTGCCGAGGTGCTGCACGACGAGGATCGCAATAATCGAGACGATCACGGCGTAGATGAGTTCCGCGAGCACGCCCGATCCGGGTTTCAGAAAGATGGCGATCAGATCCGAGATGAACTTATTCCACGCACCGGCTGCGATCAGACCAAACGCTACCGTTGCGAGCGAGAGCATCGTGCCGAAATACGTCGGTTTGATTTCCATTAGCGCCTCCTTTAAGGCTCCGCCGTCGCGGTCGGGGCGACGGACGGCGTCATTGACGGTTGTGGCGTCGCGAGTTCCCACGACGTGCCATCGCTGTATTCGACACGTTGTACCGTCACGATGTCGATTGCCGGAACAAGCGCAACGACGAGAAACGCTGCAATCCGCCGAAGCACGATCATGGTGTTGCCGTTGCTTTCGGAATCGCTGTTGGCGAATCCGCGTTGGTTCCGGCAAGCGCCCAACTCGTTCCGTCATCATATTCCACGCGCTCCACGGTCACAACATTTACGACAATGCCGGCTGGCGGCGAGACGGCGGTGCAACCGTCGTAGTTCCAGACCCCGGTGGGCGTCCTATCCGGCGGTACGTCAACCTCCCCACCGGCTGGTACAGTCTTGCGATGATCGAACACGTCAAAGCCTAACGCATGCGCCTTGGCATCGAAATAATTGAACACAAAGCGGATTCGTGTCGCCGCTTTCGAGCTGGCGTTGGTGAACTGCAGGCACTCGTATTTTTGCCCGCTCTGCTCCATCTCGGCGATGATTTGTATGCGGATGTCCGACGCGGGATCAACCGCGAAGATCACCCGATCGAAGTAG
>PMUE01000161.1 GCA_003167055.1 Vulcanimicrobiota bacterium
AGCAATTGCGTGAGGCGGGCGAAGCGGTGTACGGCACGCTCCACGAGCTCGACGACGACGCACGCGAAGAGGCAAAGACGCAAGCGACTGCGCTTTTCGCGCGCTACAAGAAGTTGGGCGCCTCGGTGAGTCACTTGGATGCACGCGAAGCTTCGTTGCGGGTGGGGCTGGCTGCCGTTGAGCAGCTTCGCTGGGAAGCCGAGCGTATCGACGACGCCGACTTGCCGGACGTCGAGACCGCTGCAAAGCAGCTCGACTCGCGCACGAAGGGTGCGCGGAGCGGCACCACGCGGCGCAAACGTACGCCGCTGGAAGTGCGCACGCCGAGTGGCTCGCGCATACTGGTTGGCCGCTCTCCGAGCGAAAATGCCGACCTCACGTTTCGCGTCGCTCGCCCGAACGACTGGTGGTTTCACGCGCAAAGCATTCCCGGCGCGCACGTGATCCTGCAGCGGGACGACCGAAGCGAACCGCCCGCCGATGATATCGAGCGGGCGGCGTCACTGGCTGCGTATTTTTCGAAGGCGCGCGCCAGTGCTAAGGTCGCGATCGACTACACGCTACGCAAGCACGTTCGCGCACAGCGCGACGCACCACCGGGCCTGGTGTGGTACACGCATCCGCGCACCATTGTGGCCGAGCCCGGACCTCCGTAGTTAGTGGGGCAGACGCGACTCGCAGACGTTCCAGTCGGTGTGGGCTAAGAAGGCTTCGATGTACTTGCCCTTGTCGGCCGGCTTGTAGTCACGCAGATAGGCGTGCTCCCAGAGATCCATCACCAGGATCGGATCGCAACCGGCAAGCTCGTTGATGTTGTGATCGCCGATCCAGACGTTGACGAGCCCCTTGGCCGTCTCATCGTAGAACGTGATAGCCCAGCCGATGCCGCGCATCGCGCCGATTGCGGATAAATCTTTCTTCCAGTTGTCGAACGATCCGAACGTCGCTCCGGCTAAATCGTAGAGCCGACCGCCGGTGTAGCTCTTCGGGCTCTTCGCGAGATTGTCGAAGTAGTATTCGTGCAGACGCATACCGTTGAATTCCCAGCCGAGGCGCCGAACCAGTTCGGCGTATCCGGGATCGGCTCCAACGTTCTTGCCGTTTGCGCGCATATCGGCGAGCCGTTCGCCAATGAGATTGGTGTTTTTCACGTAGCCTTCGTAGAGGCCAAAATGGATCTGCAGCGTGTCATCCGAGATGCCTTGCAGCCCGGAGAGATCCCATTTCTTGGGGGTATAGCTCTTGGTTGCGGTTTGAACGCTCATATCTGAATCAGAACCTCGTGTTCTAGCGTGATATTGCACTTGTAGTCTACCCTCGTTAGAACGAGGACTCGATGAGAATGGCTGCACGAATATCCGGGCGCGCGAGAGGGGCAAGGCGCTTGCTTGCAATAAGAGTGGGTTTAAGCGTCTCTTAAAGACTTCTGCGAGGTGAATCGCCATGAAGAATCCCTTGGACTCACTGTGGGGGACCGTCATCAGCGGCGTCGTCCTTACCGTCATCCTCTTCTACGTCGCGCAGTGGCTTGTGGCTCGCGCGGGCTCAGGAGCGTAACGCCATGTGGGATGCACTCGAGGGCGCATTGTTGCGCTGGGTCCACGTTTTGTTCGGCATCCTGTGGATCGGGCTGCTCTACTACTTCAACTTCGTCAATGCCGAGGCGGCGAAGCAAGCCAACGCCGCCGGCGAAGGCGCGCCGATCAGCAAGTACATCATGCCGCGCGCCCTATTCTTCTTCCGTTGGGCCGCGGTCGTGACGTGGATCGTCGGCGCCGGACTGCTCTCGACGATGCAGTCGAGCTCGGGTCTCAACGGGTTCCTCGCGGCCTTTGGGCTCCAAGGTGAGTTCGCACCGATCGGCATCGGCGCATGGCTCGGCACGATCATGTTCATCAATGTCTGGGCTATCATCTGGCCGAATCAGCAAAAGATCCTCGGCATGAAACCCGCCACCGACGAAGAGAAAGCGAAATCACGCCGCATCGCATTCCTGGCCTCGCGTTTCAACACGATGCTCTCGATCCCAATGATTTGGTTCATGGTCACCGGCCCGCATCAATCCATCTATCACTAGTTCTTTNNCGCGACGGCTACGCGTCAGGAACTAAGATAATCTTTCCGATGTGGTTGGAGGATTCGAGCCGAGCGTGGGCTTCGGCGGCTTGTGAAAACGTGAAGACGGAATCGACGACCGGAAAGATCGGGTCACGGTTGGGAAGCAACGGCCAGATCTCTTTTCGGAGGCCGTCTGCGATTTTCGCCTTCTCTGCGCTGGTGCGGGGGCGCAGGCTGGAGCCGAGAATTGAGGCGCGGCGCTGGATCAAGTAGCGTAAGTCAATCGTCGATTCCATGCCGCCGGCGTGTGCGATACAGGTGATGCGGCCGTCGGTTGCGAGCGCGCGCAGGTCGCGGTTGATGTACTCGCCCCCGACGATATCCAGCACGACGTCGACACCGCGTTTTTCCGTAAACTCGAGCACCTTTTCCACGAAGTCGGCGTTTTTGTAATCGATCGCGGCTTCGGCTCCAAACTCGAGCGTCGCCCGGCACTTCTCTTCGGAGCCGGCCGTGGTGATCGCGCGGGCGCGAACGGCGCGCGCGAACATGATCGCCATCACGCCGATGCCGCTGGTGCCGCCGTGAATCAGCGCAAGTTCACCCTCACGTAAGCGCGCGCGGGTCAGCAGGTTGTCGTAGACCGTGAATGCGTTTTCGGGTAAGGTTGCGCCCTCGACGAACGACCACTGCGACGGCAACGGCAACACTTGGCCGGCCGGGACGGCCGCATATTCGGCGTAGCCCCCGCCGTTGCAGAGCGCGACGACGCGATCGCCGATCGCGAGATGGGAGACGCCGGAGCCGAGCTGCGTGATGCTGCCGCTCACCTCGAGCCCAAGGATCGGGGACGACCCCTTTGGTGGCGGATAGAGCCCTTTGCGCTGCATCGTGTCGGCCCGGCTTACGCCGGCCGCCTCAACCTCGATGAGCACTTCATCCGGCCGAAGTTCCGGTACCGGACCTTGCGCGACGTGGAGCACCGACGGATCGCCGGGTGCGTCAAACGCGACGTATCTCACCGCGTTACTGTGCGGGCAGACGGCCCGCGCATCCTTCGCGGCGTTCGACGAACATTGCGTCGCCGAAGGAAAAAAAGCGATAGCGCTGCGCAACCGCCTCCCGATACGCCGCGAGCACGTGCTCACGCCCCGCGAATGCGCTCACCAGCACCAGCAATGTCGACTCCGGGAGGTGAAAGTTGGTGATCATCGCGTCGACCACTGCAAAGGCAAACCCCGGTTTGATGAAGATCGACGTCGTGGCTTCTTCTGGAACGAGGCCTCCATGCGCTGCAGCGTTCCCCTCGAGGGCGCGAACGACCGTTGTGCCGGCGGCGATCACCCGGCCGCCGCGCGCGCGAGCGCGCTCAATGGCAGCAACCGCGGGCGATTCGATCCGGTAGCGCTCGGCGTGCATCGTATGTTGATCGAGCCGTTCGTGTTTCATCGGGCGGAACGTACCCAGCCCCACGTCGAGCGTGATTTCGGCGATGGTTGCGCCGGTCGCCGCGATGCGTTCCAGGAGTGCCTTGGTGAAGTGCAACGATGCGGTCGGTGCCGCAACGCTTCCCGGATCGCGCGCGAAAACCGTCTGATAACGTGCCTGCGCTTCGTCGGAATCATTGTGAATGTACGGCGGCAACGGTAAGCGTCCGGCGCGCTCCAAGAACCGCTCGAAACTTTCGTCGAGCGCGAATTCCAGTTCGCGAATGCCCTCGTCCGCTTCCGCGACGACACGTGCGTATGCGCGATCGTCGAAACGAATGACGGAACCGGCGCGCAGTCGCCGGGCCGGGCGCACGAGCGCCGTCCAACGTGTCGCCGCCGCATCGTAGCGCATCGACCCGGCGGGATGCAGTAACAGGACTTCGACGGCGCCGGCGCTCCCGTCGCGCGTCCCCCACAGACGCGCGGCAATGACTCGCGTGCGGTTGAGCACCAGCACGTCTTCCGGGCGGATCAGCGACGGAAGGTCGGAGAAAATTCGGTGCTCGACGCGCTGCAAGCCGAGCACCATCAAACGACTGGCGTCGCGCTGGGGCGCGGGTGCTTGCGCGATCAGTTCGGGCGGCAGTTCGAAACGATAGGCCGAGGCCAACGCTTCGAACGCGATTAGCTCGTCAGACGCTGCCGTTCGAGCTCCAGGAAGTTGGTGAGCCGCTTGAGGTCTTCTTCCGTGGCATCGATGATGAGAATGCCGACCTGGTAGTTCTCCGCCTGGAACGCGCGAATCCAGCGCACCTGGCCGCGCAGGCGAAGAAACGGATTGCGCTTCATCGTGAACGTGTACTTTGTACCAACCGGTAGATATTGATCGGCAATTATGCGCATCCCGGTCGGCGAAATATCGGCGACGGCTCCGCGAAACAACATCGAGGAGAGCGGGTCTTCGACGACGACGTCGATGTATTTGCGAAGGCGAAGTGCGTAGCGTTTGTCGCTGTTCGCGTCACCTTCTCCGGCGGATTCATTCGCCGGTCCGTTAGTCATGCTCGATCTCGGTTCCCGGAAAATAGAAATGCAGAATGTCGGTAAACGACGCGCCCTCGAGCGCCCGGCCGCGCGCACCCCACTGGCACAGCCCGACACCGTGGCCTAGGCCACCCCCTTCGATAGCGATACGCTCCGGTGCCTCTGTGGACGGTTCGAATTGGGTAATTAAGAGGCTCGGCAGGACGCGTGTCCCGATGCGCAGGCGAAACGCGCCCCCCTTGATCGGAACATCGCCGTGCGCACCGTGCAGTACAAAATCGCTGGCGCGTCCGCTCGCGTCGGCGACGCCCTGCTGTACCGCTTGCAAGGGGGCGACCGGCTGCAGTTCGCTCGCAAACACCTGCGCGACCGCGCCAAGATCGAGTGCGCGATTCCAGCGGTAGTATGGCGAATCAGTACACGTAGTGCACACAATGCCGCTCAAATAAGGAATCGGCACGCCGCCCCATGCGCCGGTCGATGATTCGGTATGGCCGCCGCAGCACGAGCTGTACATGACGCGGGCAAAGCCGTCACCGAATCGAAGCACCTGTGCGCTCGTCGAATCGACCGCGGCGCGACCCGCGGGCGTTTCGCTCGCGATGCCCGCATAAACTTGATCGAGTTCCGAGGGGACGACGTCGTAGGCGCGTTGCGGGTTGCTGCGCGCAAGCACGTAGGTGCGCGCGCAAACGGCCTGAGCTTGCAGCGCTGCGGGCGGCCACGACGGCGTCATCTCGCGCGGGACGACGCTGTAGAGATACGCTTCGAGCGGCAACGTATTGACGATTGTGCCGTCGGCCAATGGCGTTGCACTTCCGCGATAGGCGCGCTCATTGAACGTGAATCCGTCCGGACTGCTTCCGGTAACCGTTCCTCGGCCCAGCAGCACGCGCAGTTCCTGCGTGTTCGCGCTGAGCGCAGGATCGGCGTCACTGCTGCCGGGCGCGGCACGGGCGCGCACCGTAGCGCTCGCGGCGAGCGTCAACGCGAGAAACGCGCCGCGTGAAATCACAAGAGCCGGTCCTGCGGCGCGGGCGCAAGCAACCCCATGTGCGCGTACGCCGCGGCGGTGGCTTTGCGCCCGCTCGCGGTGCGCACGACAAACCCGGCTTTGAGGAGATAGGGTTCAACCACGTCCTCGAGCGTCTGCGTATCCTCGTTCAATGACGCCGCGATTGCGGCGATTCCGGCGGGACCGCCGCGATACGATTCGATGAGTGCTTTTAAAAAGGCTCGGTCCATGCGATCGAGGCCAAGCTCGTCGACGCCCTCGCGCTCGAGCGCTTCGCTCGCAACGGCGTTGGTAACCGCACCGTTCGCACGGACGTCGGCGAAGTCGCGGACGCGACGCAACAATCGATTGGCGACCCGCGGAGTACCGCGGCTACGCGTGGCGATGGTGCGCGCCCCGTCAACGTCGATCGGAGCACCGAGCAGTTGCGCGGAACGGGTGACGATCCGCTCCAGATCGGCGGGCTCGTAGTAGTCGAGATGATGCACGATGCCGAAGCGATCGCGCAGCGGCGCGCTGAGCATGCCTGCTCGCGTGGTCGCGCCGATCAAGGTGAAGCGCTTGAGCGGCAATTTGAGCGTTTTGGCGTAGGCCCCGCGATCGACGACGAAGTCGATTTGGAAATCTTCCATCGCTGGATAGAGAAATTCTTCGACGACGCGACCGAGACGATGGATCTCGTCGATGAAGAGCACGTCGCCTTCTTCGAGCGACGTGAGGATGCCGACCAGATCCTTGGGTTTTTCCAACGTGGGGCCGCTGGTCGGCCGAAAATTCGCGCCGAGCTCGCGCGCGACCAACCCCGCCAGCGTGGTCTTGCCCAGACCAGGTGGACCGTAGAGCAACACGTGCTCCAGCGGTTCACCTCTGCCCCGCGCAGCTTCGATTGCAATGCGGAGATTCTCGACCACGCGTCGTTGACCGACGTAGTCGTCGAACGAGCGTGGCCGAAGGGAGGCGCCGTAGACTTCGTCCTCGAGCGACTCTTGCGGCGAGAGCACACGATCGGCTTGATCGTCTCCCGTGTAGAGGGGCTTGCGAACGTCGTCGCCGTCGCTCATGGCGCCGCCGCCTTGCGGCGATAGATTTGCGCGAGCAGCGTCTCGGCGTCGTCGATCCGTGGATCGCTCTCGAGTGTTTCGCGGATCATCGCCTCGGCTTCGGAGCGTTTATATTCGAGCTGCAACAGCACTGCCAGCGCCTCATCGGCAAAGTCCGGCATCGCCGCCGGCTCGGACGGTTGCGCATCTTGAATCAGTAAGAAGCGCGCAACTTTGCCTTGCAGTTTCGCCACGATGTCGCGCGCCTTCTGCTGCCCGATCCCGGGAAGCTTGCGCAAGTAGGCGTGGTCGCCGCGATTGATGGCGCTCGCAATCGCCGACATCGGTTCGGAAAACGCGCGCGCCGCGGTCTTGGGACCAATCGACGCGACGCTGATCAGCGATTCGAAAAATGCGCGCTCGATCGCGTTGGTGAACCCATAGTAGGTGGCCCGCGCGCTGTTGCCGTCGATGCTGAGCGCCGCGTAGATTTCAAGCGCCACGCCTTGACCGGGTGCAGCGGTGATCTTCTCGGCGACGCACGGCGGAAGCGTGATTTCGTATCCTAAGCCGGCCGCCTCGAGGACGACGTGCTCGCCGTCACGTTCGACCAGCGTGCCGCTAATGCGCGAGAACATGCTCGGACATGTTGAGATACGCGAGCGCGATCGCGAGCGCGTCGGAAACGTCGTTCGGTTTGGGAGCCACGCGCAGGTTCAGCAAGCGCGTGACCATCGCGTTGACTTGGTCCTTCGTCGCGCTCCCCGAGCCGACGAGTGCGCGCTTGACATGCGCATGGCCAAGTGTCTGAACCGGGACGCCGGCTTGCGCGCTTGCCAAGCACATGACGCCGCGCGCATGGCCCATGAGGATCGCGGTCATTGGATTCTTGTAGGTCGTGTAGAGCTCTTCGATGACCACGACGTCGGGCCGCGTTTGTGCCAGGAGTGCGCAGATGCCTTTGTGCAATTCCGCGAGCCGGCGTTCCAGCGCCGCGCCCGTGGCGGGCGCAACGATGCCGGCCTCGATCAGCGCGACGCCGCGCCCACGCCGCTCGATTGCGCCATATCCGGTGACGCGCAGCGCGGGATCGATGCCGAGAATTCTCACGGGCCGGTGCCGTTGACGATGAGCGTGACGGTCGAGCCCGGCGTGAGATTTTCTCCGACGGCCGGATCGGTGCGAATCACATGACCGTTGGCGCCCTCCGCCGTTGTGTACTGAATCTTGCCGACGAGGTAGCCGTCGGCGGCAAGCGTCGCCTCCGCGTCCGCAACGGTTTCGCCCTCGGTATCCGGTATCTGGCCGTTGATCGACAGCGTCAGCGTCACACGTTTCCCGGTGGAAACCTGCGCGCCGGGCGGCGGATCCTGATTGACGATCGTTCCGTTCTTGTCCGACTGCGTCGAAAACGTGATTGCGGGTTGCAGCCCGAGTTGTTGCAGCTGCGATACGGCCGATGCGTAGCCCGTGCCGACCAGGGACGGGACCACGATTGCTTGCGCGTTGGTTGCCGGTCCCGTGCTGACGGTTGCATGAATCGTGCCGCCACGTTGCAGCGCTGCGCCGGGCAACACGTCCTGCGAGAGGACGACACCGCTTCCGACGTTTGCGTCGGCGGCTTGTTGCGACGTGTCGAGATTGATTCCGAGCTTGGCGGCGGTGGCCTGAGCATCGCTCACGGCCATGTTGACAAAGTTGGGTGCTGCTACGGTTTGCGGGCCTTTCGAAACCGTGAGCGCGATCATCGCACCCTTGTGCACTTGCGAACGAGCCGCCGGCTTTTGGTCGATGACGCTGTCCTGCTGCGCATTGTCGAAGCGATCGACGCGCTTGACTTTGAAGCCGTCGTCTTCGAGCGTGCGCTGTGCGTCGTTGACGTTGTAACCGCGCACGTCGGGCAGCCCCACCATCGGGAGTCCATTGCTGATAGCCAGCTCGACCAAGGCGTTGCGATCGACTTTGGATCCTGGCGACGGATTCTGACGAATCACGTGATTGACCGGTACCGTGTCGCTCGCCGTCTTGATGAAGCGCGCGATCAGTCCGGCATTGACGACGGCGGCTTGCGCTTGCGTATCGGTCATGTTGGTGTAGTCCCCAACCGTGACCGACGACGCGACGATCGGCAATGTGAGCGGACGACCGAAAAGTACGTAGCCGATGCCGGTGGCGACCAGCGCGAGCAGCACCAACGTCACGATGAGCCCGGTCCCCCAGCGCGAGCGCCGTTCTTCTTCTTCGCTGATCGAGGTGTAGCCTCGATCGGGCAGCGGGGAGCGACGCGGAGGCAGGACGCTGTGCATCATCTGCGTCGGCGCGTCGTCGGCAATTTGATACGCTGGAACGCTCGGGCGCTCGCGCGCCTCGCGAAGTGCCGTCGCAACCTCACTCGCTGACCGAAAGCGATTCTCGGGCCGCTTCTGCAACAGCTTGTTGACGATCGCGGCAAGCGCCGGCGATACACCGCTTACGTTTGCGTCGAGCACCGGAACCGGATCGCCGATGTGCTTGAGTGCGACCGTCACCGGTGATTCCCCGGTATACGGCAGTGAGCCGGTCAGCATTTGGTACAGGACGATCCCGACGCTGTACAGGTCGGAACTCTCGTGCAGCTCGTGACCCTGCGCCTGTTCCGGCGAGATGTAATACACGCTACCCATGACGAGCCCGGGCTTGGTCAGCGCCATTGTTTGCTGTGAGACGGCCCGCGCGATGCCGAAGTCGGAAAGCTTCACGACGTCGTCTTTGGTGACGAGGATGTTCGCCGGCTTGATATCGCGATGCAAAAGCCCAGAGCGATGCGCGTAGGCAAGGCCGTTGCAGATTTGCGCCGCGTAGTCGATCGCTACCGGCTCGGGAAGCGCCCCGTCGGAAATGATCTCCGCGAGCGACGGCCCGTCGACCAGCTCCATGACGATGTAATAGGTGTCGCCTTCACGGCCGACGTCGTACGTGTTAACGATATTGGGATGCGAAAGGCGTGCCGCCGATTCGGCTTCTTGGTAAAAGCGGCGCACGAATTCTTCGTCGGCCGCATACTGCGGGCGTAGCACCTTGATCGCTACGCGGCGGCGCAGGACCGTATCGGTCCCGCCATACACCGTAGCCATCCCGCCTTCGCCGAGTTTACGATCGAGTTTGTACCGATTATTGAATGTTTGCTGCTCGATCACGTTCGACTCATCGTTTCCCGCTCCGGAGGTGTTTCCTGCACGATCATGGCGTGGGTAGTGGTGTTGGCTGCGTCGCAAGCGCGGTCTCGAGCACGTCGCGTGCGATGGGCGCGGCAACGTCCGCGCCGTACCCTGCGTTTTCGACCACGATCGCAACCACGAAGCGCGGATGATCGGCCGGCGCGAAACACACGAACCACGAGTGCGCCGCGCCATGCGGATTGGTGGCTGTCCCGGTTTTTCCCGCAACCTGCACGCCGTGAATCGCCGCCGTCGTTCCCGTGCCGCGCGTCACGACCGCAATCATCATCTTTGCAACGTCGGCGGCAGTCTGCGCCGAGACTGGCGTCGCGAGCGTCCCTCCCGGCGTAACGCTTGCTACCTTGCCGTCGCGCACGATCTGGCGCACGATGTACGGACGCGGCATCGTCCCGGCGTTTGCGATCGTAGCGGTAAGCAGCGCCATCTGCAGCGGCGTCATCAGGAGCGCACCCTGTCCGAATCCCATTTGCGCGAGCTCACCGGGTACGATGGTGTCCTTCGGTGGGATGCGATCGGTTTCGGCCGGCAGCTGAAAATCGAGCGGCTGGCCGATACCCCATTTGTCGAAGGCGTCGTAGAAGGCATCCGTGCCCATCTTCAGTGCGATCTGCGCAAAGTCGACGTTGCTCGAAAGTGCGAACGCGCCGGTGAGATCCTGATTGCCGGTCGCCTCACTCTCGTTGTCGTGCAGTGTGAAGTTGCCGATCTGCAAATACCCCGGGTCTTCAAAGCGAGAATCCATCGTCACCGTGCCGTCTTCCAGTGCCGAACCCGCGGTAAAGATCTTGAAGGTCGATCCCGGCGGGTAGAGTCCGCTGGTTGCGCGATTGATCAGCGGGCTTTCGGGATCGTTTGCGAGCGATGCAAATTCCGCATCGAAGTGGGTGGGGTCGTAGCTCGGCACGCTGGCAATGGCCAGTACGGCGCCGGTCGAGGGATCGAGTACGATGCCGGCTCCGCGAGCCTGGCGCGAAAGCTGCGCCCACAATGTTCGCTCGATCGACGGAACGATGGTGGTCACCACATCGGCGCCGCGCGATTGTGCGCTCGTTCCGGCAAAAGCACTGCGTATCTCGTCGAGTTGCGCGAGCGGGTCTCCGGTCGTGTCGGCCGGCGTCAAGGCGCGATCGTAGGCGTCCTCGATGCCGCTCGTGCCGTACCGCGGGGAAACGTAGCCGACAGTTTGCGCGAGTGCCTCGCCGAACGGGTAGACGCGCGCGTTACCATGCGTTTCCGCAAGCAGGCTGCCGTCGGTCGCGAGGATTCTGCCGCGCCGTGCGTCGAGCAGTGCGTGGCGGGGATTATACGGTTTGCTTGCGATCTCCGGACCGGCAATCAGCATCACCCACGCGACACGCGCTGCCAGAATGAAAAATAAGAGTAGGAAGAACGCCCACAGCCGGCCGATCGCGCGATTGGTCACCGCTCGCGCAGAACGCTGAATCCGCCGCCTGAACGCACGGCCATGTGTGCGCGCCCCGGATCGGACGAAAGGAGCAGGTTGATCATCTCCTGCGCGACCGCATCAGAAATCTCACCCGTTGCGAGCACCACGTCGACGCCCATCTCGCTCAAGATCGGTGGGGCAACATACGCGCACGAGGGCAATGTTTCAAAGAGACGTTCCTCGTATGCACCGTCACGCCACGGCCCGCGCTTGCCAAAAACCTGAGCGTGAAAATCCCAGGCGCACAG
The DNA here is from genome assembly GCA_003167055.1 of Vulcanimicrobiota bacterium. Lineage (GTDB taxonomy): Bacteria > Vulcanimicrobiota > Vulcanimicrobiia > Vulcanimicrobiales > Vulcanimicrobiaceae > Aquilonibacter > Aquilonibacter stordalenmirensis. The sequence continues at coordinate 11,501 of PMUE01000161.1, forward strand.
TTGCTTCTCTTTCCAGACGAATTCGTCGCGTACGCACAACCGCCGGCAGGCGGCGCATTGCACGATCGGGCCGGGCGGATGCGCGAGACCGTCGGCGATTTCCTCGGGCACGTCCTCGATGTTGAGTACCGCACCGTCGGAGAGCGTTTCAGGCAGATCGGCATGCCATTGCACGCGCGCAAGCAACTCGATATCGCGCATCGGCGCGACGAACGCGCGTTCATCCTCGGGCGCGAAGGTCCGATCGACCCAGTCGAGCAGGTTGGTCAAGGCGATCCCAACATTTTGCCAGCTTTCGCCGATCACGACGCCCACGGGCGTCCACGCAAGCGGAACGAGCCGCGCCGTGATGGCGCCGCTCTCGGTACGAAAGCTGTTGATGAAGCCGAGCGTACTCCCACTGCCGCCGAGTACGAACACGCGCGGCTCGTCGCTCAGCTCGAGGCTTCGCTCGTCACTGCCTCGCTGCGATACTCTTGTAGACTCCGCGGCGGTCCCGCCGTGCTTTCGAGTGCCTCCGCGAGGGCCCGAGCCGTATCCAAACTGGTCAAACACGCAATACTCGCTTCCACCGCGGCGCGCCGAATCTTGTAGTTGTCGGACAATTCCCGCGGTCCCTTGGCATCATTGATGACGAGATCGACGCTGCGTTGCCCGATTACATCCAGCACGTGCGGCGATCCGTCGGACATTTTATTGATGGCTTCACAGGCAATGCCGGCCGCCTCAAGTACCGCGCGCGTTCCCGGCGTGGCAATGAGCGTATGGCCAAGATCGGCGTACCGGCGCATCACGGCGATCGCCTCGTCCTTCTCCTCATCGGCGATCGACACCAAGATGCGTCCACCCGACCCCGGTAAACGAACGCCGGCCCCGATGAATCCCTTGAGCAGCGCACCCGCGAAGGTGTCGTCGATGCCGAGCACCTCGCCGGTCGATTTCATTTCGGGCCCTAAGATCGTCTCCACTCCGCGCATTTTCGAAAATGAGAAGACCGGAACTTTCACGACGACGTACGGGGTACGCGGCTGTAAGCCGATGCCGTACTCCATGTCACGTAGGCGTTCTCCGAGTGCGATGCGTGTCGCCGCGGCGACGATGTTTACGCCGGTCGCCTTTTGAATGATCGGCACCGTTCGGCTCGCCCGCGGGTTGGCCTCGATGATGAATAGCCCGCCCTCGTGCACGACGAATTGGATATTGATTAATCCACGGATTTTCAGTTCACGCGCAATGGCCGTCGTGACGTCGACGATTCGCTGTTCCATCGCCGCGTCGATCGTCTGCGTCGGATAGACGCTAATCGAATCGCCCGAGTGGATACCGGCGCGTTCGATATGCTCGAAGATGCCCGGAATCAAGATATCCTCGCCGTCGAAGACCGCGTCGACTTCGACTTCCAGTCCGCGCAGGTACTTGTCGACGAGCAGTGGGGCTCCCGGCAGAATCGGCGGTGCAGACTCTGCGTACGAGGCGAGCTGCCCTTCGTTATAGATGATCTCCATGGCTCGTCCACCCAGCACGAAGCTCGGTCGCACCAACACCGGAAACCCGAGCTCGCGCGCGAAGGCACGCGCTTCGCGGAAGCTCGTTGCCGCTTTGCCCTCTGGTCGCGCGACACCCAGACGCGAGAGCGCCGCGTCGAATTGCGCGCGGTCTTCGGCCATGTCGAGGCTTGCACGATCGCTCCCGATGATGCGCACGCCGCGCGCTTCGAGCTCGTTGGCGAGGTTGATCGCGGTCTGGCCCCCGAAGGCGAGCATGACGCCGCTTGCGTTCGTCGCGCGATATGCCGCTTCAACTTCGTTTGCGCCGGGCGGTTCGAACACGAGCGCGTCGGAAACGTCGAAGTCGGTCGAAACCGTCTCCGGGTTGTTGTTCACGATTACGGCCGATTTGCCGGCGGCACGCAGCGCCCAGGCCGCGTGCACGCAGCTGTAGTCGAACTCGATGCCTTGGCCGATGCGGATCGGGCCACTGCCCACCACCACCACCGCCTCGTTCGGCGTCGGACGCATCTCGTCCAACTCGCCGTGCGAGAGGTAATAGTAGGGCGAACGCGCGGGAAACTCAGCCGCCGCCGTATCAACCATCCTGAAAGAGGCGGTCCCTCGACTGCGCTGCGCGGAGTTTATCCCGAGCGAAGTCGAGGGGCTCGGGATGACAAGTTCTTCGTCAACGATATCTGCGAATTGATACAGCCAGAACGGATCGATTGCTGAATTTGCGTGGATGCGTTCGATGCACGCGTCTCTCCCGGCAGTACCGGCGCGGCGAATCAATTCTGCCACGGCAAAGAGCCGTTCATCGGTCGGATGTGCGACGATCTCCTCGAGTTCGCCGTCGGTCCACTCCACGTACTCGCCGCCGGTGAGGGTTTCGCGTTTGAGGTCGAGCCCGCGAACGGCTTTCATCAAGGCCGAACGAAACGTCCGGCCGATTCCCATGGCCTCGCCGGTCGACTTCATCTGCGTGCCGAGCAGCGTATCGGCTAGCGGGAATTTATCGAACGGCCAGCGCGGAATCTTGACCACGCAGTAGTCCAGCGTCGGCTCGTATGCGGCTTTCGTCACTCCAGTAACGGGATTGGGAATTTCGTCGAGCGTTTGACCGAGCGCAATGCGCGTGGAGATCTTTGCGATCGGATAGCCGGTTGCTTTGGACGCGAGCGCCGAGCTGCGTGAAACGCGCGGGTTAACCTCGATGATCGCGTATTCATTGCTGGTCGGGTGCAACGCAAACTGGATATTGCAGCCGCCCTGCACCTTGAGCGAGCGAATCACGTTGAGCGAGGCGCTGCGCAGCATCTGGTAGTCGAGATCGGAGAGCGTCTGCGAGGGCGCGACGACGATTGAGTCGCCGGTGTGTACGCCGACCGGATCGATGTTCTCCATATTGCAGACAATGATGCAATTGTCCGCACCGTCGCGCAGAACTTCGTACTCGATTTCTTTCCAGCCCAGCAGCGACGTCTCGAGTAGCGCTTGATGGATCAGCGACGCATTGAGCCCGGCATCGAGGCGCTCGCGCAACTCGCTCTCGTTATAGACGACGCCGCCGCCGGTGCCCCCGAGCGTGTACGCCGGGCGCACGACGAGCGGATAACCTTGTTGCGCGGCAAAGGCGATGCCTTGTTCGACCTCGGTCACGATCGCGGACTCGGGGACCGGCTCGCCGATCTCTAGCATCTTGGCTTTGAAGCGCTGGCGGTCTTCGGCGAGTTTGATCGTGTCGACCGGCGTCCCGAGCAGTTCGACGCCGTACCGGTCGAGCACGCCGGCTTCATGTAATTCGACCGCGAGATTCAGTCCGGTTTGTCCGCCGAGTGTCGGCAACATCGCGTCCGGCCGCTCGCGCGCGATAACCGCTTCGACCGAAGCAACCGTCAACGGCTCGAGATAGACCGCATCGGCAACCTCGGGATCGGTCATAATCGTCGCTGGATTCGAATTAACGAGGACGACGCGGTGGCCTTCCTCTCGCAATGCGCGGCACGCTTGTACACCGGCGTAGTCGAATTCGGCGGCCTGACCGATCACGATCGGCCCGGAGCCAATCACCAGGATGTTGCGGCGGGGCATGCTCGGAGGGGTGGATTGGCGGCAAGACGGGGGAGTCCTGGACGATGGAAGTCGCAGCCGCGTTACGGTTGTAGACGCCGCAGCGTCCAGTTTGCCGCGCGGGCGCGTTCGAATGCCAGGCGGTCGTGCAGACGGTTTTCCTGCCCTTGCCAAAACTCGAGGTAATCCGGCGCTAACACGTAGCCGCCCCACGAATGCGGGCGGGGAACGTCGTGCTCGGCAAAGCGCTCCTGGAAGTGTGCCATCCGTTCGGCGAGAATGTCGCGCCGTTCGAGAAATGCACTCTGCTCCGATGCCCAGGCCGAGAGCTGATGTCCGCGCGGCCGCGAAGCAAAGTAGCTGTCGGACTCGTCCTCGGAGAGTTGCGCGACGGTACCCTCGATGCGCACTTGCCGATGCAGCGGCGCCCAGAAAAACGTCGCGGCAGCGCGTGGATTTTCTTCGAGTTGCGCTGCCTTGCGGCTAAAGTACGAGGTATAAAACTGCAGCCCACGCCCGTCGAGCCCGCGCAGGAGCACGATCCGCGCGCTCACGCGACCACGCGCATCCGCGGTCGCAAGCGTCATCGCGTTGGGTTCACGCAGTTCCGAACACGCATAGGCGTCATCGAGCCACGCTCGCAGCGCGAGGATCGGATCGCGATCGAGCGAGCCTTCCTCGAGCGGCCGGCTGGTGTAGCTATCGCGACTGCTTTCGATACTCACGGAATTCTCCCGAGCCCCAGACCGGCCAACATCGTGACCACGAGTAGCACCGCGCCGCTGACAACGAACCCCAGCGCCGCAGCGACGGGCCGGCGCTCGATCGTCGTCTCGTGTCCGAGACGTACCAAGGCGTCATGCAATTGGGTCGCATTCTCGGCGCGCGCGTATGCACCCCCGCTCGCTTCGGCATAGCCTTCGAGCGCATTTTCATCGATGGTCGACTCTTCGCCGCCGATAACGTCGCCGTTCGGCGTCCCAATGCCGATCGTGTAGACCGGCACGTGATGCGCGCCGAAATACGCTGCCATCTCTTGGGGATCGACCCCGGTGTTGTTTACGCCGTCGGTGATGAGCACGACGACACGGTGGCCCGTCGGCGGAAACTGCGTCGCAGCCAGTTGCAGCGCGTCGCCGATCGCGGTTGCGCCGTTGGGCGCCGGAATCTGGTCGAGTGCGGACAGCGTCGCTTCCTTATTTGCACTCAGCGGTGCAATCAGTTCCGCGTTGCCGGAAAACGTGATGAGCCCGATCCGCACGCCGGGCGGCGACTCCTGAATGAATGCTCGCGCGGCGCTCGTCGCTGCAGCGGCACGTGTCGGCGTTACATCGGTTGATGCCATCGAGCCTGACGTGTCAATGCAAATGAATACGTCGCCGTCGGCAACCGGGACCGGAAGGCGTAGATGCGGTCCAGCAAGCCCCACGACCAGCGCAGCGAGCGCAACGATCCAGGCGGCGCGAAACAGCAGGATCGGCCATCGGCGCGGCCGGATTGCCGATTCGAGAAACGGGAGGCTCGAATAGCGCAGTGTCTGCGCATCGGTTCGCGCCTCCGCGCGCCGGAACAGGAGCGTGAGCACGAACGCTGCAATCGCACCCGCGACGAGAACCCACGGCGCATCGAAACTCATGGAACGCCGAAGGCGGCGTGCAGCGATGCGACGCCGTTTCGTTCCTCGAGGGCGCCGGTACGCCAGCCGGCTCGTGCAAACTGCTGCGCGACGGCATGTTCGCGCGCGCGCACGGCGTCGCGAAACGCGGCGCGCTCACGCTTGCCGAGATAAACCCGCAGGCGGCCGCCTTCCGCTCCGGCGAAGCGAACCATGCCGCCCAGCGGCAGTCCGTCAAACCATGGATCGCGGGCGATGAGCGCCGTGCAATCGCACCATGCGCCGAGGCGCGAAAGGAGGTCGTCGTGGCGCGCGTCGAGTTCATACCAATCGCTGATTGCGAGCAATGCGGTTCCGCGGCGCAGTGCCGCGCGCGCGGTTTCGAGCGCACCGCCGAGTTCAAATGGCGCGCTCGGAAGGGCGTGTGCGGGTCCGGCGAAATCATTCCCGACGCGCATCAGGCGGTCGCCGCTACGCGCCGCAGCGAACCAGGCGGCAGCGGCTTCTTCTGCTGCGGCAAGGAGCGGCCGTTCACGGCCGACCCGCATCGACGGCGTGTCGTCGACGAGCACTGCAAGCGTCAGCGCTACGTCTTCCAACACAACCCGAGTCTGTAGATCGCCCGCCCGCGCCGTTGCGGCCCAATCGATGCGCCGCACATCGTCGCCGGGAACGTACGCGCGCAACTCGACGAACTCATACCCGTCGCCCCGATACGTGGTTGGGGACCCCGCGCCGAAACTCCGCGGGCGCCGTTTCCCGCGCAATAACGCATCGCGCAGCGTCAGCGTGGCCACTACGGCACCGGAACGCGTGCGATCAAGGATTCGAGCACGCGCGTTGCGCCGCCATCGTTCGACACGCGGAAGTTGAAGCCGATGCGGTGGCGAAGCGCCAGCGGCGCGACGCTCCGCACGTCATCAGGGACGGCGTAATCTCGTCGCTCGAGGAGCGCCTTCGCTCGGGCGAGGTTCGCGATTGCCAGCGTGGCGCGCGGGCTTGCGCCGTAATCGATCGCCGGATGTTGCGCCTCTCTTGTGACGACGACCAGCTCGACGATGTAGCGCTTGAGCGCGTCATCGATGTGAATGCTATGTGCTTGCGCGCGCCATTCGCGCACCGCGTCTAACGTCGCAACCGGTGCGATCACCGGCGCGTCGGCAATAGCGAAGCGTTCGAGAATCGCAAGCTCCTGGGCGCGCGAGGGATAGCCGACGTCGACTTTGAGGAGGAAGCGATCCAGCTGGGCGACCGGCAGCGCGTAGGTGCCCTCGGAATCGAGTGGATTCATCGTAGCCATCACGATAAAAGGGTCGGGCAGCGGATGGGTTTGCGGGCCGATCGTGACCTGGCGTTCTTGCATCGCTTCGAGCAACGCGGATTGCACTTTTGCGGGCGCGCGGTTGATCTCGTCGGCGAGGACGACGTTGGCGAAGATCGGCCCACGAACGGTCGCGAAGGCGCTCTCGCGCTGATCGAAAATCCGCGTACCGACGATGTCGCTCGGCAAAAGATCGGGCGTGAATTGAATGCGCTTGAACTCGCCGTGCAACGCGTCGGCGAGGCTACGGCACGCTAGCGTCTTGGCGAGGCCGGGCGGACCCTCGAGCAGGACGTGACCGCCGCACAACAGTCCCAGCAGCAAGCCCTCGATCACGCCCTCTTGTCCGACAATCGTACGCTCCAGCGCTCGGCTGACGATCGCGGGCCCGGTTCCGTCGTTCCTCATCGCGTCATCCGCTCCAGTTGTGCGATGGCTGCTGCCACCGCCGGTGGTACATCCACATCATGGGTAAAGCCCGCGCGCTCGAGTGCACGCAGCAGATTGCGAACTTCCGGATCGGTTGCGAGCGGCCGGCGTAACACGTCGGCAAGCGTTTCGGCATCGGTTGCTCCGACCATTGCACGCACGATGTGCCGCGCTCGCATCGCGCCTGCACGCGTGCGATCTCGCTGCAGCACCGTCAGCGCTTCACGCAACGACGTTTGCGGATCGCGAACGATGGGGGTCGGGGGTGCAAGGGTGACGACCGGCAGCGGCGCCGGGCGGCGACGTACCAGCGTCGCGACCAGGAACACGATCCCGACGAGCCCTGCGAGTATGAGCGCCAAGCGCACGAGCGCCGAAAGGAACGAGTTAAGGCCTTGCCAGGCATTGCCCGCGGCCGCGATCGCGGCTCCCGGGCCGGCCACATGCAGCGTGAGCGAGTTCGATGAGTAGCGGAAGTTCTTGCCGTTGCGTGCGTCGGTCGCGTCGAGCGTGACCGGTGCGATGGTGATCGCACCCGAATGATGGGCAACCACGGTGATTATTTCGCGATAGGTCGACCCGCTACGTGATGCAACGGTCGTTCGCTCACTGCCGAGGAGTTCCAATTCGGCCAGAATCGGCAAGTCGAGGTTATCGAGCTCGGTGATGTGTTCGCGGACGTGTGCCGTCACGATCAAGTGAAACGGGATCTCGATGCGCGGCGTTGCGGTATCCGCCGTGAGCGTGAGCTGCGTCACCGTCAGGCGTTGCAAACTCTGCGCATTCGCAGTCGCAGTAAGCAATATCGCCAAGAGACTAACCAGCAGGAGGCTGGTGAAGCTTCGGAGCGCACGATGCGCGACCGGCCGTAGGCCGGCCGAAGCGTCTAGGCCGGCCGAACCGTAGATAGCCATTGGGCAAAGAGAGGGCGCGCGTCGAAAGGTCCTGGTGATGCCTCGGGATGGAATTGAACCGCCGCAACCGGTAAGCGGCGGTGCCGGAACCCTTCGTTGGTGCCGTCGTTGAGATTGGTCATCGTCGGCTCGAGATCAGCAGGCATCGTGCGCGCATCGACGGCGTAACCGTGATTATGCGCCGTGATCAAGACTTCATCGCGGACGAGATCTTTGACCGGCTGGTTGCCGCCGCGATGGCCATAGGGAAGCTTGTAGGTTTGCGCGCCGCAGGCGAGCGCCAAGAGTTGATGGCCTAAGCACACGCCGAAAAGCGGTTTGCGTCCGAGCAATCCGCGCAGCGTGTCGATCGTTTGCTGCAAATCGGTCGGGTTGCCGGGGCCGGGTGAGATGAAGATTGCATCCGGATCGCCCTGCAGCAGCTCTTCCTCGCTCGCGTTGTACGGTACGACCGTCACCTCGCTGCCAAGAGCAGTAAGCTCGCGCAAAATTGCGCGCTTCACACCGCAGTCGATCAACGTCACCCGAACACCCCCGCGCGTACCTTCGACATGCCGTTCGCGCGCGGCAACGCTCGGAACGAGTTGCGCCGTGCTCGCAGTGCGCACAAACGCCGTGAGCTCGCGCTCCGCGCGTTCGAGGGCGTCGGCGCCGACTGCTAGCGCGGCCCAAATGGTGCCGTGTTCGCGCAGCGCGATCGTGATAGCGCGCGTATCGGCGCCGACCATCCTCGGAATCTGCTGATCGTCGTGCCAATCCGGCAGCGCGGCCTTGCTCAGATAGTGCGAAGGGTGACGCGCGATCTCTTTGATGATCGTGCCGCTGACGCACGCGCGCGGATACTGCGCCGCACTTCCGGAAACGCCATAATTTCCGATTAGCGGATAGGTGAAGGTCAGGATTTGGCCGGCATACGACGGGTCGGTGAGCGCTTCTTCGTAGCCGGTCATTCCGGTGTAAAAGACCGCTTCGCCGAGGGCGATGCCCTGGTGGCGCAAGCCGAAGCCGTCGAAACGCGAGCCGTCGGCGAGAAAGAGTGCTGCGGGGGTGGTCATTCTAAAGAAAAGCCGGTTAAACGAAGGGCCCGCGCAAACCTGGAATAAAGGCGCTGGGAATGGACTGGCAGTTAGACTGGCATTTCGGTGCGACCGCCTTTGCGACCGCGATAACCATCATCGACCCGATCGGCATGATTCCGATTACCGCGGCAACCACCGCGCATTTCGACCGTCCCAAGCGCAACCGTATCGTCGATCAGGCGGTGCTCGTTGCGGGAGTCGTCATGCTCGCGATGGGTATCGTCGGCCCGCGGCTGCTCGACTACCTTGGCATCACGCTGCCGGCGTTCGGCATTGCGGGCGGCATCTTGCTCTTCCTTATCGCAATCGACATGCTCTTCGCGCGTCCCAACGGCACGCGCGCGACCAGCGAGGAAGAACGCGTCGCCCGTGAGGGAGAGAACCCGGCCGTCTTTCCGCTGGCGATTCCGATGATCGCCGGACCGGGGACGCTCGCAACCGTCCTGCTGTTGGTCAACCTTACGCACGGAGATCCCGAGCGCGTCGTGCTCGTCTTGGTCGCTTACGCTGCTGCGCTTGCGATCGCGTGGTTATGCATGCGCGGTGCGGCGCGATATCTGCACCGGCTCGGTACGACCGGCATTCACGTGATCACCCGAGTCTTCGGGATCATTTTGGCCGCGCTCGCGGTACAATTCGTTATCAACGGTACATTGCAGACCCCGCTCGTCCGGCACTGATTGAGGGAGTTCCCATGGAAAACGATGATCCGCCCGCGGAACAGATGATTCACGATCTTGGCATCGATCCGGCGCTCGAGATCGATTCGGATCAGCGCGCCGAGCTGCTGCGCCGTTGGCACAAAGAGTTTGGAAGCCGCTACGGCAAAGAACCCGACGTCAAAGGCGATCTCGGGGACGGCGACATCGATTCGGGCGACAACCGCGCCGAATTGCTACGAAGTTGGCATCAAGGTTCCAGCAGCCGCTACGGCAGTGAACCTGATGTCAAGGGCGACCTCGAAGGCGATGAGTAGCTAAAGTCGACTGAAGCGAGGTTCGCCGTTGACGATGGTTGCGACCGCGCGACGCGGCAGCGTGCGACCGTCGAACGGTGTGCTCTTTCCTTTGGAAGCAAATGCCGACGAATCGACGGCCCACGGACGGTCGGCGAAGATCGTAACGTCGGCCGGCGTGCCGACGCGCAGCGTACCGCCTGTGACGTTGAGGATACGCGCGGGATTCGTCGAGAGTAGTTCAACGAAGCGGGTCAGTGGAAGATCCGGCAGCGCGAGGGCATAGGCGCCTAGCGCGATCTCGAGACCGGTAAAGCCGACCGCAGCGTCGCGCAAATCCCCGCGCTTCTCTTGCGCGGTGTGCGGCGCGTGATCGGTGGCAAAGACGTCGATCGTGCCGTCGCGGACGGCGTCACGCAACGCGCGTGCGTCGGCTTCGCTGCGTAACGGCGGATTGACTTTCGCAGCCGCGCCGCGTTCGCGAACGGCTTCGTCGATAAGCAAGAGGTGATGCGGCGTGACCTCGCAGGTTGCGGCGCCGCCCTGCGCGCGCGACCAACGCAAGAGCTCGATGGCGCGGGCACTCGAGAGGTGCGCGATATGCCACGCTTTCCCAGTGTCGAGCGCAATGAGGNNGGCGTTCATCACGGCCTCGCCCTTGAGGTCTTCGTCTTCGGCGTGCGAGATGAAGACGCCCGGAACCTCGCGCGCGCGCAATGCTGCTTCGCGCAGGACGCGAGCGTTCATTACCGTGTTGCCGTCGTCTGAGAATGCGACCGCCCCGGCCGCACGCAGCGCGGCGAAATCCACGCTGCGCGTCCCGGCACGCCCTTGCGTGATTGCCCCGACGGGATACACCCGGCATTGTCCGTCGCGCGCGACAAGTGCCTTTAACTGAGCAAGGACGTCGGCGGTATCGAGCGGCGGGCGCGTGTTCGGCATGCAGGCAACAGCCGTGAATCCGCCTTGCAGCGCCGCCCGCGTACCGGTCGCGATCGTCTCTTTCTCGGGAAATCCGGGTTCGCGCAGGTGAACGTGCATGTCGATGAAGCCCGGTGCGACGATAGCATTGGTGGCATCGATCGCGGCGTCACCTGGCGTCGTCTCGAGGTGTTCGCCGATTTCCGCTACGCGGCCATCCACGATGCGGACGTCGCGCAGCGCGTCGACGCCTTGCGACGGATCGATCAGCCGGCCCCCGCGAATTAGCATCCGTGAAGCATCAACGAAGCGTCAGCGTACGCGCGCGCGCGTGCCGTTCACCAGCAGATCCAGCACGGCCATGCGGATGTAGACGCCGTGATGCACCTGCCGCGCGTAGCGCCACCCGGCAAACTCGAGCACGGTGTCGTCGAGCTCCATGCCGCGATTGTAGGGACCGGGATGCATGACGATCGCTTGCGGATGCAGCCGTGCGAGGCGCCGGCCGTTCAATTGGTAGCGCTCGACGTACTCGCGATCGTCGATCGGCATCTTTGCGAAGCGTTCGCGTTGGATTCGGAGGAGAATCACGGCATCGGACTGTTCCAACGCGCTATCGAGATCACGGACGATCGTTGCATCGGCGATCGCGTCTTCGGTGCTCAAGAAACATTCGGGGCCGACGAGCAGCGTCCGAGCGCCCAAACGCGCGAGACCAAGGACCGTGGAGTGGGCGACCCGCGAGTGCGCGACGTCGCCGACGATTGCGATCGTGCGTCCTTCGAGCGATCCGAATTCGTCGCGCAGCGTGAAAAGATCGAGCAACGCTTGCGTGGGGTGCGCGTGCGACCCGTCGCCTGCGTTGATCACATGGCCGTCGAATGCCGCCGCCATTCGCGCGGGAAAGCCCGCTTCGGGATGACGGATGACAATGACGCCGATGCCCATCGCAGAAAGCGTCAGCATCGTGTCCTCCACCGTCTCGCCCTTGGTCGCGAGGCTCAAATCCTTGGGTGACAGATTGACGACGTTAGCGCCGAGCCGCATTTGCGCGAGATTGAAGGACGTAAACGTTCGCGTGCTCTGCTCAAAAAAAAGGTTGACTGCGTCAACCCCGTCCAGCAAACGTCCCGGTGCGTGAGCTTCGAATGCCCGCGTCTCTTCGAAGATCGCCTCGATCTCATCGGCCGAGAGATCGTCGAGATCGATGAGGCTACGTCGCGTGCGCATGGATCGAGACCTCGTCACTGGGCGCGGCTTGTGGCGCGAGCGCTACCTTCCCGTGTTCGCGGCGGCTGGTTGGAATCACTCGCCCGACATAGTCGGCTTGAATCGGCAGCTCACGCAAACCGCGATCGACCATGACGCAAAGCCGGATCGCCGACGGTCGACCGAGATCGGTGACGGCGTCGAGCGCGGCGCGAATCGTCCGTCCGGTAAAGAGCACGTCGTCCGCGATGACCACCAGACGGTCGTTAATGTCGACCGGAATCTGTGACTCGGGCATCTCGTGCGTGACCCGATCGTCGCGATAGAGATTGATGTTGAGAAACCCGAGAGCCGGCGCCTTTCCACTGATGCGCTCGATCTCGCTGCCAAGGCGCTGAGCGAGCGCCTCGCCGCCCCGCCGTACGCCGATCAGTACGACTCCGCGCTGCGCGTCGTCCGGCTCCAGAATCTGGTGTGCCAGACGCGAAATCACGCGTGCGATCTCCTCGCTTTCGAGCAGGACGCGCGACTTCTGCGTTGCGGTGGTCATGCAGTTTCCCCCATCGCGGCCAGCGCTTTCTCCACGCGGGCCAGTTCGTTGCGGTAGCCTTCCAGCTTTTCTCGCTCCTTCGCAACGACGTTCGGCGCCGCCTTGGCGGTGAAGTCGCGGTTCGCTAGCGTCTTCTCGCTGCGTTCGACCTCGCGGCGCAGCCGAACCGCGTCCTTGCGATAGCGCTCGAGCAAGAGCGTCGCCGGCGCCTCGACCGCGATGCCGCTGATGCCTCCACGTAAGTTCACGTCGATTTGGATCGTCGAGCCGGAGATCGGAGGCGAGTAGGTGCTGATTGCCCCGAGCGCAGCCTGGGATAAGTCGCCGGGCACACGCGTCGCCGGGCGTGAACTCAGCGGAAGCTCCAGCGCAGCCTTCTGTCGGCGGATCTCTTCGCTGGCTGCCATCTGCGTTTCGAATGCCGCCGCGGCCTCGCGGTCAACGCGCACTTCCAAGCGATCCGGCCATGTGGCCGTCATGATCGTCACGCCGTCGTGCGGGAGCGCGAGCCACACTTCTTCGCTGATGAACGGTGCGATCGGCTGCAGCAACCGCATCGCGTTGTTCCAGACGAACGACAGGACCGCAGCGCGGGTGCCGTGATTCTCGGGAACCTTGGTTGCCTCCACATACCAATCGCAGAACTCGTACCACACGAAACGCCAGATCGCGTCGGCGGCGTTGCCGAAATCGAACCCGTCGAAGTGATCGCTGACGGCGACGATCGTGTCGTGCAAGCGCGTCAGGATCCACTTGTCGGCGACGGTCAAATCGGCGCTCTTCGGCAAGGTCATCGCGCGCGGCAGTCCCTCAGGTAACGAAAGCATGTAGCGCGTCGCGTTCCAAATCTTGTTGTTGAAGTTCCGCGCTTCTTCGCAGCGCGACTCTTGGAAACGAATCTCTTGGCCTTCGAGGCGCATCTGGCGCAGGATGCCCATGCGAAACGCATCGGCACCGTAGCGGTCGACGAGGTCCATCGGGTCGATCGCGTTTCCGAGCGACTTCGACATCTTGCGTCCTTGCGCATCAAAGACCAGCGGCGCGATGAAGACGGTCCCGAAGGGCACCGTCCCGAGAAAGTGCATGCCGAGCATCACCATGCGCGCGACCCACAGGAAGATGATCTCCCAGCCGGTGATGAGCACTTGCGCCGGATACCAGCATTGAAGCTCGAGCGTTTGCTCGGGCCAACCCAGGATCGAAAACGGCCAGAGCCCGCTCGAGAACCAGGTGTCGAGCGTGTCGGGATCGCGAGTCAGCGGCGCGCTGCCGTAGCGCGCGCGCGCGATTTCGCGCGCTTCTTCTTCGGTTTCTGCGACGACGACGTCGCCGGTGGGCGTGTACCAAACCGGCAGCTGGTGTCCCCACCAAAGTTGTCGCGATATGTTCCAGTCGCGAATGTTCTCGAGCCACTGCTCGTAGGTGCGGCCGTAGCGTTCTGGGACGAATCGCAACCGTCCGTCGCGGTAGGCCTGGAGCGCGGGTTCGGCAAGCGGCTTCATCGTCACAAACCACTGCAATGAGAGTAACGGCTCGATGACCTCGCCGGAACGCTCGCTGACCGAGACCGAATGCCGATACGCTTCTTCTTTAATAAGGACGCCTGCGGCGCGCAGGTCGTCGACGATTCGCTTGCGCGCCTCGTAGCGATCGAGCCCGGCATACGGGCCGACGTCGATCTCGGCATCGCTGATCCGCGCGTCGGCGTCCATGATGGTGGGCATTGGCAGCGTATGGCGCAGACCGATTTCATAGTCGGTCGGATCGTGCGCGGGTGTCACTTTGACCGCACCGGTTCCAAAGTCGCGCTCGACGGCTGCATCGGCGACGATCGGAATCTCGCGCCCGATCAGCGGCAGCACAACACGCTTGCCGATCAGTGCCGTATAGCGCTCGTCGTCGGGGTGCACGGCAATCGCCGTATCGCCGAGCATCGTCTCCGGGCGAGTTGTCGCGATCTCGATCGCGAAGCTGCCGTCTTTCGATGGGTAGCGGATGTGCCACAGATGCGCATCGCGCTCGACGTGGTCGATCTCGGCATCGGAGACGGTCGTCTTGCCCTTGGGATCCCAGTTGATCAGTCGTTTTCCGCGATAGATCAATCCCTCGCGATATAGCGCGGCGAACACCTTACGCACGGCTGCAGAGAGGCCGTCATCCATGGTAAAGCGCGAGCGCTGCCAATCCGGACCGAACCCAAGCGTACGAAATTGCGCTTCGATCGTACCGCCGGTGGTGCGCGACCACTCCCACGCGCGCTCGACGAAACCGTCGCGTCCGAGGCTGTCGCGCGCGATGCCCTGGGCCGCGAGTTCGCGTACCAGCACCGATTCGGTGGCAATCGCGGCGTGGTCGAGCCCGGGCAACCAGTCGGCGTTATCGCCGAGCATGCGGTGGTAGCGGGTGAGCACATCTTGCGGCGTGTAGGTCGATCCGTGGCCCAAGTGCGCGCGTCCAGTGACGTTGGGTGGCGGCATCGGAATGATGAACGGCGGGCGCGCCGGATCGGGATCCTCGTGAAAGAATCCAGACCGCTCCCAAAACTCGTAGAGCCGCGGTTCAACCGCTTTGGGATCGTAGGTCTTCGGAAGCTCGGTGGATTTCTGCGGCGAGGCCATGCGAGCGCAGGTAGTTCCGCGCCCTCGCCGCTGAGCCCTCGGCGCCCCTTAGTCCATCAGCGCTGTGCCGGCCGGCGCAGCGAAGAGCTCCATAAGCACCGCCCGTTTTTCATCTTCCGGCGTGTTTTGATACTGTTCGTAAGCTGTATCCAGGAGAATCGCGAGGCCTTCCTCGATCAACGCTTGTGATTCGGCTGATGCGGGGGCACGCGTCGGGTTGGTCGACCGCAAATGTCCGTCAATGCGCCNNACAAATTTCGCCGCGCGCGAATGCCGGGAAATGCGGCACGGATGCGCGTGATGAATCCCAAATCATCGAGCGCCGCTAGCGCCTCGAACACCATTGAGGTGCTGTAAAGCCCGAGGTCTTCGCGAATTTGGTCAACGGTCGGACTGCATTCGCCGCGCTCGTCGCAGAGCATGGTGAGATACATGTACATGCTGATCTGGCGCGGATTCAGAACGTGAAATAGAAAGCCACTCCACCACGCGGGAATCAAGGCCGTAGGCGCACAGACGTGGTCCGGCTCACAATGAGGGGGGACTTTCTCCACTGGCTGGCTCGTTTGGAATTCCTCCGTCTTTAAGCCTGCGCGGCTTAGCATCCAAAAATCTGGAGGTCTTCGTGCCCAAAAGCGCGGCGGGCTACGCAAAAAAAGATCAGACCCTGGTTAAGGTCTGATCAAAGCATAAAAGCGCTCGAAAGCTGCTATGCGGGCATGTCTTTTTTCTGCTCTTGATAGATTAAGGTTGGCGCTTCCTTTTTCTCGATGACGTCCTTGTTGATGATGCACTTCTTCACGCCTTGTAGCGACGGTAGATCGTACATCACGTCAAGCATCGTCTCTTCGAGAATCGACCGCAGTCCGCGCGCGCCGGTTTTACGGCCTTGCGCGCGTGTGGCGATTGCGACCAATGCATCCTTGGTGAACTGCAGATCGACACCGTCCATGTTCAGGATCTTCTGGAACTGCCGGACCAGCGCGTTGCGCGGCTCGGTNNTGAGCAGATCCTCGGGCATCAACTGCTGCAGCAGCTTGCCCGTGCGCGCATCTTTCTTGCCTTCAGGCGACGCACGGAAGCCCATGTTGTTCGCACTGACGCGCGATTCGATGATCCGCTCGAGTCCGTCGAACGCACCACCGCAAATGAACAACACGTTGGTCGTATCGATCTGAATGAACTCTTGATGCGGATGCTTGCGCCCGCCCT
>PMUE01000244.1 GCA_003167055.1 Vulcanimicrobiota bacterium
TCGCTCATGCCGTGCGGACAGCCGAAGTTGAGCTCGAAGCCGTCGATGTCTTCTTCTTGCACGCGTTTGACCAGTTCATGCCACGCCTGTTGCTCGCACACTTCCATCAATGACGCGACGATCGCACGATCGGGAAAGGCCTTCTTACACGCGCGAATCTCGAGCAGGTTTTCATCCAGCGGACGATCGGTGATCAACTCGATGTTGTTCATCGCCAGCATCTTGTTTTGTTTGTAGTCGAGACCGGCAAACCGCGAACTTACGTTGGTGATGGGCGTGCCGAGCGTCTTCCAAACGGCACCGCCCCAGCCAGCCTCAAAGGCGCGCATCACCTGATAACCACTATTGGTCGGCGGCGCGGAGGCCAGCCAAAACGGATTAGGGCTGGTGATGCCGGCGAGCGTGCTGCGCAGATCGGCCACGTTATGCGACCACCTTCGTACGCAAGAACGCGTCAACGCTATGAGCCGCGATTTTCCCCTGTTCGGCCGCTTCCACCACCATCGCCTCACGTTGACCTTTGGCGTAGATGCAGTCACCCGCGGCAAAGACGCCGGGACGCGTCGTTTGCAGCGCATCGTCGACGCGCACGACGCCATCGTCGGTTTCAATCCCAAACGCTTTGAGGGTTTGCTCGAGACGTGACTGGCCGATCGCGCTGATCACCGCCGAGACCGTCTCGGTGAACTCGCTTCCGGCAATCGGTACCAGCTTGCCGTCGCGCAGTTCGGTGCGCACGAACGTGACCTCAGTGTTGGCGATGCGAACCGGCGCGCAGTAGAACCGAAACTCGATGCCTTCGTCCTTGGCAAACGCGTACTCGAAATCGTAGGCGGTCATGTGCTCTTCGCCGCGCCGATAGTACATCGTCACGCGCTCCGCACCGAGCCGCTTCGCGCAGGTGAGCGCATCGATGGCCGTATTGCCGGCGCCGATTACCGCGACGTGATTGCCGAGGTCGCCGATCCGCCGCCCGGTCTTGACGTGCTCGATGAAGTCGAGCGCATCCCAGGTGTAGTCGTCACCCTCGACGCCCAGCGACGGCACGCCGCCCATACCGCAGGCGAGAATCAGGGCGTCATGATTTTTGAGCAACGCGCCAACGGACACGTCGACGCCAACCTCAACGCCGGTCTCGACGTCGACACCGAGTTCCACCACGTAGTCGGCCTCCCATAGCGCCACGTCATTGGCGAGACGGAACGGCACGATACCGTAGGTGTTGAGGCCGCCCAAACGATCGTGCATTTCGTAAATCGTCACCGCGTGCCCGGCAATACGCAGATCGCGCGCCGCGGACAGGCCCGCCGGGCCCCCGCCGACGATCACGACTTTCTTGCCCGTGGAGGGCCCGGGCGTAAAGAGTTGTTCGCCGCTACGCTGCAACGTGTCGATCGCATAGCGCTGCAGATCGCCGATGCGAATCGGCGAGTCGTCCTTTGCGTAGACGCAGGCACCTTCGCAGAGTTCGCTCGTCGGACAGACGCGCGCGCAACTTGCGCCCATCGGATTCGCGCTCAAAATATCGCGCGCGCTGCCTTTGAGATTTCCCTGCGCGATCTTGGCGATGAAGGACGCCACGTCGATGTGCGTGGGACACGCGTTCATACACGGTGCATCGTAACAGTAGAGGCACCGGTTCGCTTCGAGCTTGACTTCCAGATCGGTCAACTGGCGATGAATCGATGGTCCGAAATCGTGCATTGTCACCTGTGTGTGGGGAATCCCAAGTTCACGCCGGAGCTCTCGTCCCAACGCGCCGTTACGACTTTGCCGCGCGTGTAGAAGCGGAACCCGTCTTCGCCGTAGATGTGCAGATCGCCAAACAGCGACGCTTTCCAGCCGCCGAAGCTGTAGTAGCCGACGGGGACGGGAATCGGCACGTTGACGCCAACCATGCCGACCTGCACTTCGCGCTGAAACTTGTGTGCAGCGCCGCCGTCACGCGTGAAGATCGACGTGCCGTTGCCATACGGATTGCGATTGATCAAGTCGAGCGCTTCGTCGAGCGTCTTCGCGTGCACGTTGACCAGCACCGGTCCAAAGATTTCGTCGGTATAGATCGCCATTTCCGGCGTGACCTTATCGAAGAGCGTCGGCCCAACCCAGAACCCGCCTTCGCATCCGCTCACGCGCAGCGCTCGTCCATCTTCGACCAACGTTGCTCCGGCACGATCCCCTTGCGCGATGTAGTCGGTGATGCGTTCTTTCGCTTGCGCGGTTACGACTGGCCCCATATCGTTGCTCGCATCGGCTCCGGGTCCGATCTTCAAGCGCGCGATGCGTTCCTTGATCTTCGGCAGCAGCGCTTCGTGCGCGTTTCCAACGGTAACGCTGGCCGAGATTGCCATGCAACGCTGTCCGGCCGAACCGTATGCCGAGGACACCAGGGCATCCGCAGCTGCATCCATGTCGGCATCCGGCATCACGACGAGATGATTCTTTGCGCCGCCTAGTGCTTGCACGCGCTTCCCGTTGGCCGCCGCGGTCGCGTACACGTATTTCGCAATCGGCGTGCTGCCCACGAAGCTGACTGCTGCGACACCGGGATGCGTCAAGAGTGCATCGACGGCGGCCTTGTCGCCGTGCACGACGTTGAACACGC
>PMUE01000085.1 GCA_003167055.1 Vulcanimicrobiota bacterium
ATTCCGCGCACCACGAAGATGCTCGGCACGGTTCGCGCCTTTACCGACGACGTGCGCAACGCGATGCCGGAGCGAATCGAGCGAGTCCTTCGGGCCTGCTGCGACGCCTCGGGCGCAACCTACGAGTACGACTATATCTGGCGCTATCCGGTGACCGCGAACGATCCCGCGCAGACCCAGTACGCGCGCGCACTCGCCGTCGCGACCGTCGGCGAGCAGTTGGTGGTCGACGTGACGCAATTGATGGGTGCGGAGGACTTCTCGTTTTTCGCGCAGCGCGTGCCGTCGTGCTTCTATACCCTGGGCTGCAGCGGCGGACCGCAAACCAGCCACCCGCACCACTCGAGCCTATTCGACATCGATGAGAACGCGTTGCCCAACGGCGTCGCGATGATGACCGCGCTCGCCCTCGACGCACCGCGGAACGCACCCTAGTTCGCTGTGGTGACGGCGATCCCGGAGATCATGCCGGACCCGTCGCCGGCGCAAATCCTCGAGATCATTACCCGAGCGGTATTTCAAGCCGGCGTGAAATGGTCGCAGATCGCACAGCACTGGGACGCCTATCGCGAGGCGTTTGCGAATTTCGACCCGCAGCAAGTCGCTGTCTTCGACAGCATCGACGCCGAACGCATCCTCGCCCAGGACGGCGTGCTCCGCGTACCGCGCAAGGTGCAGGCGTCAATCGCCAACGCGCAAGCTTTGCTTACGATACAGCGAGAGTTCGGCAACTTTCATGCCTACGTTGCGTCGTTTTCCGGTTACGCTGCGCTCGCGAAGGACATGAAGAAGCGCTTTGCCTTTCTTGGCGATATGAACGTGTGGTACGTGCTCTTCCGCTGCGGCGAACCGGTGCCGCGCTTCGAGCCGTGGGTCACAACGATTCCGGGCACGCATCCGCGCATGCGCGAGATGGTCGAGCATGCGCGTGCGCGGGGTATTTCGCCGGAAGTTTAGTTGCCCGGGGGCGGAGGCGGCGGCGGTGGATTTCCAGCGCCGGGGCTTGCGTTTGGATTAGGCTGTCGCGGCGGTTGACGAACCAAATAAATTCCGTATGCTGCGTTGTAATTGAGGTCAGGTTGCATCGCGCCGTCCCAGCCTTTGGGCACGAGTTCCTGCGGCGTGGTTGCCGCCACGCGCCCACAAAAGAGCAGCGAGAACACGAGCGTGGGATCGCCCGGCACGAGGCTGTACCACGTGCCGTTCTTTGCGGTATGTGCTGCGATCGTCCACAGATGCGGTGCCGTTCCGCTCGCGAAGTAGGCGCGCAGCTCGGTCAGCGCCTCGGTCGCAGCGTTCTTCAGATCGGCGGTGCACTCGGTTGCCGTGCGCACTTCGAACGGATCCTTCGGCGGCGTCGACGGTAGCGTGTAGACGCGGAAGCTCTCCTGACCGGCTTGCGGTTGGCGTGCAACGGCGTAGAGTCCGACCGACGGCATGAACGTAATCGGCGGCACACCGAAGAGCGTCGAGCCCGGCGCGTAGAGGTTGTGTGCGGTCACTTCGTCGGCCTGTGCTATGTGGAGCGTCAGGCATCCAAAGAAGACGCGCAACCCACCGCCGCCGCCGCCGCCGCCGCCGCCGGCGCGGTTGCCGCCGCCACGTTGTCCGCCTTGCGAACCTTGTCCGGGAGCCGGACTCGGGCTCGGCGAGGTGAGCACTTCCGAGGCAAGCCGTAACGTCGTCGCCTGTTGGAAGTGCGGCTGAATCGTGAGCGCATAGGTGCTACCCATGCCGTGATAAGTAACCGTCGCATCGGTGATCTGCGGCGGCGGCATCGTTGCGGGATATCCCGCAGCGGTTTTCGCCGCTTCGATCTGCGCGACATACGCCTTGAGTTCGTTCGAAAGCTGCAGCGCGGTCGCGTGCGCGTCCGCCGGGCAACGCTGATCGTCCGATGAGACGTCGAGCGGATTCGCCGGTGCCGTGCTCGGTAACGGCTGCGGGCGGAACCCACCGCCGCCCGGGCCCCCCCCACCGCGACCGCCGCCACCGCCGGGTGCGGGAAGCGTCGTTGCGATGTGTGTGTTGCCGAGCGCGCCCGGGCCGTACCTCAGCGTGTACGTGACGGTATAACTGCGCGGCGTGAGCGGGCGCGCGACGTTCGGCACGATCATCCCGCTCTGGGTGTAGAACGGCACCGCGTTCGCATAGCTCGAGAAGATGCCGGCATACGTGCCGAAGATGTTGGCGGCCGCGATCGTCAGATTTCCCTTGTTGAACGCGACATTGACGGCCGCATCGAACTGCGTGTATGCAGGCAGATTGTTCGGATTGTTGCGCCCGTTGTACTCCGCGTCGGCGTAGTATTCGATCGCCGAGTGGCGCGCCTTGTAATCGAAGATCACGCCGGCGCGCTGTAACGGCACGTTGGGCAATTGCTGCCCTGATTGCGTGATCGAATAGGGGTTGTCGATCAGCGGCGAGTCGGAGATCGCTTGCGAAACCGTCGTATTCCAAAACGGCTGGACGATCAGATTCCCGAGCGTCGCGTATCCCGTGACCTGCACGCCTTGATAGAGACGATCGACGCCGGCGACCGGCGTGCTGAAATAGAGCTGGCTCGGACCAAACGGCGTCCCCGCGCCGCATCCCGCCGAACTCTGAAAGATCTGCTGCACTGCCGCGACGTATGAAGGCGTAATCGTGCCGTTAGCCAGGAGGATCGTGCCGTTCACGTCGGTCGGCAGCAGCGTATTCTTCTGCATCTGACGATAGAGGCGCACCGAGAGATCGCCGCCGATCCAGCTGCGCGTATAGGTGAGATTCGTCGATGTCGAGGAACTAGCTTCGGGCGCTGCGCCGGGCGCGTTGCCGAAGGCAACGCTATTGTCACCATCGCACGTGAAGCGAAGCGCGGCGGGATCGCTCAGAATCGTCGAACGTGTCTGCTGCCCGGGCGAGCCCTGCATCGTGTACGACGCCGTATACGTATCGTATTTCGTCGGGTGCCACGTGGTCGCGAGGGTCTCGAGGGCGCCGCCGAAACCGCCGGTCGCTTGGGTGAGCCCAAGCGATTCGGAGAACGAGAGATGCTCGTTCGAGTGAATCGAGTCGGTGATCTCCGCTGCGGCGTAACTGCTGCGCTGGAGGTTCGTGTAGTACGGCGTCGACGGCTCGTTGAGCGGGAAGCTCTGCGACGTTCCCCACGAGCCATAGGCCGTGAGCGAGATCGTGTGGCGTTGTGCTGCCGGAAGGATCGCGTTGAGCGTGAAGCCGCTGCTGTCGTTCAGACCTGAGGCGCCGATCGGCGACGCCACGCCGTCGACAAAGCGATTGAGTTCATCGTTGAGCGACGTCGAGTGATTTCCGTAGATCGTCGCTTGAACGGAGGTCGCGCCGACCAAGAGATCGTCGCTGAGCGAAAACAAACTGACGCTTCCGGATGAGTAATTGTTTGGTCCGTAACCGCAGGGAATGCCGTCGTATTGGATGCGCGAACAGACGACGTTCGTGATGTGGTCCGAGCTCAAGAACATACCGGTGATCGTCTGCGAATCGCCGAACTCGTAACGGAATTTCGCGGAAGAGCCGAAGCTGTCCGCATCGCCGTTGTGAACGTAGTCGAGACCGCTGGCGTCGGTGTAGAGCATGCCGTCGAGCCAGCTCGTCTTGTCTCCGCCGCAGAGGTTGAGCGCCGTGGAAAGCTTCCCGTTTGAACCGGTCTCGGCGCTCTGCCAACTGAAGTTGGCATTGGAACCAAGCATCAACGAATCGTACGACTCCCAGGAGAGCGTCGGCTGCAGCGTGCTGAAGTTCACCCCACCGGCGAGCCCGCCGAGCTGCGGTCCGTTACGAACGCCCGCACCGGTAAACAAGCAGCTGGCATAGTTGCGCAGATTGCCGGCCGAGCCCGGCGCATTGAGAGGAATCCCGTCGAGCGTCAGGGCCGTTTGACTTGCATCTTGACCGTCGAGCGAGATCGTCTGCGTGGCGTCTGAGTCGTCACTGCTGGTTTGCACCGAAACGCCCGAGAGCTTATTGAGTGCATCGGCGAGATCGCTCGACAGTCTGCGCACCGCGGAATCCGGGACGAATGAGCTCGAGGAAATCGCGGCTGACGAATGCGATTCGACCGTTCCGATGACTTTCAATTGCGTCGAAAGCGCGAGTGCAACATTGACGGTGACGTAGTTGCCGTTAATGATCTCAAATGAGGCCGACGTAACCGTCTGGTAGTCTCGACGAACGACGCGCGCGCGATAGATGCCGTCGGGCACCTGGGTGAAGACGACCAAGCCCTTCTTGTCGGTAAACTCGCTCGTCACGACCGGGCCATCCAAGACGACGCGCGCAAGCTCGATCGGCGCCTTGCTCGCCTGATCGACGACCACAATGCGAATCGAGCCCGAATCGTCTTGCTGGGCCGATGCGTACAGCGGAGCAAAGGGCGCGAGTGTAGCGGCAAGCACGGCCGCGAGGAGGCGCTTCATTATGTGCAGTGATTCTACTGTGTGCGGGCTTGAAGAAAGCTGAGCACGATTCGGCCGGCCTTCGACCGGTCGAACGTGGTCATATCGTAATCTTCACCGTTGTACCACGGGCAGGTGCGCTTTCAATCCCGATCGAGCCGCCGGCGCGTTCGACCGCGCGCTTGGCAATCGCCAGGCCCAGACCGCTGCCGGTCAGCTCGCCGCGCTGGTCGCCGCGATAGAAGCGCTCGAAGGCATGCAGACGCTCGGACTCGCTCATCCCGGGGCCCTCGTCACGAACGGTGATGGTCGTATGGCCGTTGTTTCGCACGGCACGCAAATGAATCGGCGCTTCAGGAGCATATTTGAGCGCGTTCTCCACGACATTCCACAATGCTTCTCCCAGTTCGGTACGATCGGCGACGAGGCTATCGGCTCCGTCGACGCTATAATCGATCTCGCGGGTCTCGTCTAACCGGCGCGCCGCGTCACACTGACTGCGCAGCAATTCAGCCAGATCGATCGCCTCGGAGCGTGGCGGCGTTTCCGAATCCAAACGCGCAAGACGCATCAGTCGATCGATGAGATTGCGCATGTGCTCTTTCTCGATCGACATCGTGCCGAGAATTTGACGGGCAATCGTCGGTTCGGCAACGGCGCCGCGACGGAGCACGTCGATGTAGCCGCCGATCACCGTGAGCGGCGTACGTAACTCGTGTCCGGCATCGGCGACGAATTGGCGCATACGCTCCTCGGTCTCGCGTCGCTCGCTCATCGCTTCGGCGACGCTCGCCGCTGCGTCGTTGTAGGCCGCGGTCAGCGTACCGATCTCGTCGCCGCCGGGTGCAATGAAGCGCCGCTGCGTGAAATCGCCGCGCGCGAGCGCCTTGAGCGATTCGGTCAAATCGTTGATCGGGCGCAGTGCCTGATTTGCGAACAGCCGGCCGACAAGCCATGACAGCACCATCGCAACGATCGCCACGACGATCACGACGCGCCAGTACGGAATCAGCGAGACCCACAACAGTGCGACCGACGGTTGGAACGCGACGTAGCCCCCATTGACCGGCGCAATGTAGGACGGCTCGGGAGGCGGCAGCGTTCCGCTTTCGTTCGCGCGCAAGAGCAGCGAGGAGGCGCCGCGCGGCGGCGGAGAACCCGGCACGCCTCCGGGCGGTGGACCAAACAATAGCCCTGTACCGAAGCGGTTCGGCGCATTGCCCGTTCTCGCGCCATGGAGATGGGATGCGACGAGACGCGCGAGCAGCCGCGGATGCACGGTCTTATCCCCGCCGAGGAAGTTGCCGTGGTCGTCGAACACCGCGACGCTAAGGCCGATCCCGCTAAGCGCATTGGCAATTTGCGGCGCCGCCGATTTGAGCGACATGCCGTCAGCACGATATTGATCGACGAGGGTGCGGGCCTCCTCATGCTTGGCCAGCACGATATCCCGGTTGAAGCTGTAGAGGTCAAGGACGAGTGCAATGCTCGACGCGACGATCACCACCATCACGGTGATGCCTAGGAGGACCGCATAGAGGAGCGACAGCCGCGATACGATCGAAAGCTTCATCGCTCCAACGTTCTTCGGCAAGCCTTAACTATGCTGCGAGAGGCCGTAGCCGACGCCACGCACCGTCCGGATGAACGACCCGCGTTCGCCGGGGCGGTCGATCTTAGCCCGCAGATAGGAGATGTAGGTCTCGACAATATTCGGGCCGCCCTCAAAGTCGTGACCCCAAACGATCTCGAGCAAATGGTCCTTGCTAAAGACGCGGCGCGGTTCACGCATGAAGACCGAGAGCAAGTCAAACTCTCGCTGCGTCAGCTCGACGCCCTCTTTCCCACGTACCAGCTCGCGCGTCTGCGGATTGAGCGCGAGATCGCGCCAGCGCAACACATTCTCTTCGATGAGCTGCGGCCGGCGCAGCTTGGCTTGGAGGCGCGCGATCAACTCTTCGAAGACGAACGGCTTGACCAGGTAGTCATCTGCGCCCGCAGTGAGGCTCTGCACTTTGTCTTCGGTGCCACCCTTAGCGGTCAGCATTACGATCGGCGCCTGGGTGATCTCGCGCAGCTTGGGAAGCAAGGCGATCCCGTCGATCTTTGGCATCATGATGTCGAGCACGATCACTTCAGGATCGAAGCGCCGCACTAAATCGAGCGCCGCGAAACCGTCGGAGGCAGACTGCACGTCGTACCCCTCGCGTGAGAGTCCCAGTTCGAGCATTTCACGGATCATCCGGTCGTCATCGACCACGGCGACGCGGGCATGAAGCATTGTAGGCATCTAGGCACACCTTGCCTTTTTGCGCTGAGAACCCCCTGAACCGGCTCGCTAGGCCGCGCGCAGGGTGGAGGGCCAGCGAGTGAAGCTTTGGCCGCAGATCAAGGCGGCCTGGCGGATGCTCTCGAGCGGATGCGCGACCACGGTGATGCCTTCGCGCCCGAGGGCGGCCGTGAGCACGTCGTCGGGCAGCCACCGCGCGAAGAGATGAACCTCGGCTATTTGCGCACCCTGAGCCAGGAGCCCGATGACGTCGGCCAGCGTGCAGGCCTGCCGCGCTAGCAGCGGATCGATCAGTTCGGCGCGGACGCGTCCCCGATTCCAACCGGTCGCGACGACCACGATTTTCGAAAGATCCGCCCCGTTGGTGGACTCGAAGTCGAGAATAGCGGCATGAACGGTCGCCGCGATGGCGGCATCGGTCTGCGCATGGAGCGTCGCCCCGGCGATGCTGGCGTTCGGGCCGGCGGTCAGGACCGCCCCGGAGCCGATCACGTAGTCGTTCATGCGCCCAGCATCGCAGGCTGGAGTGCCACCTGTATGGCGCAACAAAAGGAGCGCCGCTTTCGCGGCGCCCCTCGCCCACCACCCGGTAAGTATTTCCCTCGGCGCTACGCCGAGGAAAGTTGTGTATGCGCGTGAGACACGATGGTGACGCGACGGGCGAACATGCCCAGCATCGCGTCCACGACCTCGGCGTCCCACTGCGAGCCGCGCCCGTCTTGCAGTATTTGCAGCGCTTGCCGCGGCGCCACCGGTTGCCGGTAGGGGCGCTCGCTGATCATCGCGTGGAACGCGTCGGCGACGGCCACGACGCGCGCTTCGAACGGGATGCTCGCGCCGTACAAACCATCGGGATAGCCGGCCCCGTCGTAGCGCTCGTGATGCGAGCGGACGACGATCGCGCAGCGTTGCAGCGACGGAATCTGGCTGAGGATGCGTGCGCCCGCGGCGGCATGATCGCGCATGATGTCCCACTCATCCATCGCAAGCGGCGCGGGCTTGAGCAAGACGTGATCGGGCGTGGAGATCTTGCCGATGTCGTGCAGCAGCGCGCACAGCGCGATGAATTCCGTTGTCTCGGCGTTGCAATCCATCGCGGTGGCTAAACGCCGTGCCCACTCGGCGGTCGCCTTGGAGTGACAGCAGGTGCCGTAGTCGCGCTCGGCAAGCATTGCGAGGAGTGCCGTGGTGCCTTCGGCGCCTGGACGATCGTCCGCATCGTCACCATCGGTTCCGAGGGTTGCACGCTCGATTTCCGTCGCCAACACATCGAGAAAAGCCAGCAATCGACGCTGATCGGCTTCATACGCCCCGGCCGCAAGCGCGATCGTGTGCGTCGCAGCGCCGGTCAGGTCGACGACGCCGGCGCGCCCAAAACGGGTCGACTCGCGCTCAGCCCAGGCGGCTAGCCCGACCGGCTTGGCCAGCGTCAGCGAGAGGCACAGGCGATCGAGCAGTACCGCTAAGGTCTCCTCGATGTGCGCGCTCCCCACCAGCGACGGCATCGTCACCGAGTCGGCGGCAGTGCGCGCCAAGGCGGGGATCGTTTGCCCGAGAGCCGCCCCGAGGGCGGTTAGGGTCCGTATTGCAGACATGAAAAAGAAAAGCCCGAGCCGATTCCGGCTTGACTAATCTCCGTTAGCCGGCATCGTGCAGGCGACGACTAGGGCGGCAATAACGAGGACGGTGAGCATGTATAAAAACAAGCCTTTCGAGCGGATTCGCGATCTGCTCTCACCATACGGCCCACACCGGGCCAAAGGCCCTACTGAAATTTAAGTAGAGCCGTTAACTAACCCTCGCTGAGAAGGCCACTTCGCCGGGCGGCGGCGATCGCTTCGGCCCTACCGTGGCAGCCGAACTTGTCGATGACGTTCTGAATGTGGGTCTGCACGGTAAACACGGAGCGCCCCATCTCTCCGGCGATCTGTTTCGGGGTGAGCCCAGCAGCCAGGTCGCGCAGCACCCGCAGCTCGGCCGGCGTAAGCGCCACGGTCGCCGGGGGTTCGTGCTCCTCTTCGAGGTGCTTCGCGACGCGCTCTACGTAACGGGCGTAACCGCCGAAGCCGAAATGGCGGATGCCCTCGATGAGGGTCGGCAGGTCATCGGGCACGTAGGACGGGCTCTTCGCGGCGCGCGCAAGTTCCTCGACGGCCTTGCGCATGCAGACGCCGGACTCGTGCCGGCTGCGCGGATTGCGCTTGAGCAAACGCGCGACCGAGGTGTGGCGGCCGGAAACGACTTCGGCCAGCAACAACATTGCGACCGCGAAATCGAGGATGACCGCGCCCGTATATTCGCCGGGCGGTGCCTCATCGTCGATGAGCTGCAGCGTCTGCGTCACGACGCGTCCGCTCTCTTTGGTGCGTCCGTCGAGCGCAAGTGCGAGCGCGTAGCTGGCACGCGTCAAGGCGTTATCCGGAAGATGGTGTTGGCGCTCGAGAATGCTCCCGAAGAGGCGATGCGCGTCGGCGTACCTGCCGCTCCAGGCGTGACGATGGGCTTGACTCGATGCCAGGAACACGCTCTGGGCCAGTGCATCGCGCGATCCGACTTCGGCGAGCTGCTTTTCAATTTGCGCGGCGCGATCGCCGTTGCCGCGCCGCGTCTCGAGGCTGAGCATGGCGGCCAGCGCATTTTGAAGATCGACGTAGTCGCCGGCGCGTGTCGCCGCAGCCGCCGCCTGCTGTGCAAACCAGAGGCTTTGCGCGGAGTCGTTTTCGGCGAACAACGCGATGTTCGCGAGAGCAATGAACGAGCGCGCCGCAATGCTCCACAGCGCCGATCGAGACGCAAGTTCTGCCGCCTGCGATAAACGCTCTCGCGCAGTCTGGACCTCGCCGAGCGTGTCGCACGCGAGTCCGAGCCGCATCATGATGCGCGCCAGGCCTTGCTCGTTTTCGATCAGCGCCGCGCGGCGCTCGGCCGAAGCAACGTGTTCACCTGCTTTGGCGAGATCGCCGGAACGCGCGTAGCAACGCGCAAGCAGCGCTTCGCTCTCGACACGGATCGGTTCGGGGATACCCTCCCCGGTTATTAGCGGTAAGAGCAGATCCATCGGATTCATGCCGCGATTGGTCCGCGACACGGCAAGTCGAAGCGTGAGCTGTCCGCGAAGCTCCGGTGCATCGACCGAGCGTACCGAGCGCGCGATCTTCCGATCGGCATCGTCATACCGGCCGCGTGCGAGATCGAGCAAGCCCCGAAGTCCGACCACAACCGGGTTGCGCTCAAAGGCGTGCCCGAGCGGTGCCGCCGTGAGGTTTTCGAGATCATCGGCGAAGCCGGCTTCGAAAAGCCGTACGCCGTGCGCGGACAAAAGACGTAAGGCGTCGTCCGCCGCGTTCGAATCGACATAGAGTCGCAACGCCTGGATGATGTCGCCCGCCTGCTCGAGGATTTGGCCCAACTTGGTGAGGCGCTCGCGCTGCGCACCGCTGCCGCGCAACTCGACTTGATAGCGCACGAAGTCGCGGAAGAGATCGTGCAGCCGATAGCGACCGGGCTCGTACTCGTGAATGAAGGCGACGCGCGCGCGCAGGTCTTCGATGAGCGCAATCGCGCGGTCGAAACCGGCGGCAACCATGATGTTGAGATCGATCTCGGGCAGCAGCGCCGCCGTCTCGATGAAGTCCCGCTCGCCATCGTCGAGCGTCTGATACACCTGCTCGGCGAGATAGCGGTAAATCATCTCGCGCGTCATCGACGCGATGTTGCGCAGATCCACCGAACGGGTCGAGGAGCGCAGCGCGAAGGTCATCGCCGTCGCCCAACCGTCGGTAAGCTCGAGCAGCTCGATCAATTCCTCGTCGCGAACACCGAGTCGAAAGGCGCGCGCAGCCTCCTTCGCTTCGTCAACCGAGAACTTCAAATCGTGTTCGTCGATCGCGAGGTCGCTTTCTCCGTACGCAAGCCACGTCCCAATCGGTAACCCGCTCGTCGCGCGCGATGCAATGATCCACTGCACGCGGCCTTTCGTACGCTCGATCAGCGAGGTTACAAAACGCGTGACTTCGCGATCGCCTTGCGCGATTTGCAGGTCGTCGATGGCGATGACGCCCCGGTACGAACGCAAGTGCGAATGCATCCACATCGCGAGGTCGATCCCGGGTGAGGGTGAACCGGCATTCTTTTCGTGCGCGCCGGCGAGCGTCGTGCGCGCGTCCGGTGCTATCTCGGCGACCGCGTCGGCAAAACCGCGCAAAAAGCTCAACAACCCGCTGTGCTCGGCAAGCACGTCGTAACGCACGTGCGGGTCGGGCAGCGTGTCGAGGTAATGACGCAAGGCCACGGATTTGCCGTAGCCCGCGGGTGCAACGATCAAGACGACGCGCTGCATCGCCGCCGAAGCGATACGCTCGATCACGCGACGCCGAACGATCGGAACAAAAACCCCGCCGGTCTCGATCTTGCCGTCGGGGCGAACGGGTCGAATCATGTGCTCCTAGGCCGCCTCAATCGAGGGAGGCCTCGTACTCCTCCTCTCCCTCATAATACCCTAGCAGCAACTCCTCGACATAGAGCAGGTGCAGGTCGCGGTCCAGCTGCGAGTACGCGGCGGCATTTTCGGCCCGAAAATGGTCCCAGTCCGCCTTGGAGCTCCAGACATCCATACAGATGTAGACCCCGGTCTCATTCCGATGCCGGAAAAGGCGCGTGCGGCGGTATCCCGCATGCGTCGAGAAGAGCGCGACCCAGGGGCCGCCGGGACCGTAGGCGTGCTCAAAGGCGCGGATTTGCGCGGGATGAACGCGATAGCGGTAGAGCACCTCGATCATCGTCGACCTGCGAACTTGGCGGGAAGGGGGACGTCCCCTTTGCCGATCGTCCGGCTGATGTCGTAGGCGATCAATGCCGCCACGTCGTCCAGCCGCGTGGCAAGCCAGGTGCGTTGCGGCGGGCAGCTGATCTCGCCCAGTTCGAGCACGAGTGCTCCGTCGCTCGCGTCGACTTGCCGGAAGGCATAGTAGTCGCGCAATCCCACCGTAAAATTGTCCGGCATAAACCGAAACGGAAAGATTCCCGCATACAGTGCGCGCCACAGCGCCGCAGCGCGCGCGTCGGCGGCGTGATGATACCCGATCGACGCGCCGCTCGAACACGCCGGTACGATGCCGTCGAAGTGAATGAATACCGCCATATCGACCGCGTAGTCACCTTCGAAATCAGCCGGTTCACGCACGACGCTGACGCCGTGTGCGCGCAACACGCGCGTCACCTCGTCGGCAACGATCGGCGTCCATTCGCGCTCCCCCGCGGCACCGAGATTGCACCGGTGCTGGGGAAATCGTGCGCACGAGGCGGGACGTCCTTCGTGACCGGCCGAGACCAGCACGTCGGCGTGGACGAGTGCCGCGAGCACGAATGCCAACACGCTAGGTACCCATGACCAGCGCGGTGAGTGCCGCTGACGGTTCGACTTGCAATTCCGCCTTGAGTACGTCGCGATATTGGCGGTAACTGCGCAGTGCCGCGGCGCGATCGCCGGTCGCAAGGTGCGCGCGGATCGCGACCTCGCGCGCGGGCTCGTCGCACGGATCGTGGGCGATAACATCCGCAGCATAGCCGAGGGCTGCATCCGGATCGCCGCGCTCGAGCGCATCGGCCGCGAGGCGGTGGGCGATTGCGGTGCGCAATTCGTCCATGCGCTTAGCGATCGATTCGAACCACTCCCAACGCTCGAGCGTACCGGCGCGCTCTTCGCGTAGCCGATCCCACGCGCGTTCGAGCAACGCGCGTTCGGTTTCGCGCAGCCGGTCACGCGAACGCAGCGTCACCGCGGCGCGCTCGATCTCCCATAGGTCGACAAACGCATCAACGTGCAAACGATAGCCCTCGGCGGCGCGCTCTACCGCATCTTCTCGCGAGAGGTGCGCGCGGAGCCGGTGCAAGCACACGCTAAGCGCGTTGCGCGCCGAGAATTCATCGAGGTCAGGCCAGAGCGTGGCCGCAAGTCGCGCTCGCGGCGTCGGCTCGCGACGCTGTGCGATAGCAGCCAGCAGTTCGAACTCGCGTCCGGAGAGCCGCATCAGGTTTCCGTCGATGCGCACGCGTCCGCCGAGCACTTCGAGCGCGACCGGCGCCGCCTCGCTGCGGTCACGCGTGATCTGCGCCACGAAGTTGGATAACATGCCGACGTTTTCGTACTGATTTGCAAATGCCGTCACTGCGTGCACGAACGCGGGCGCGTCGCAGCGAGCTGCAGCCTCCTTCGCGCTTGCAGCCGAGGCATCGAATACCGCCGGATCGCACAACGCGAGCGCGATCGCCGCGAGCGACTCGACGAACGGCATGTGCAGCCGCCGGGCGATCTCGAGCGCCGAGCGCGCTAGTTGGGCGCGCTCGTCGTCATCACGCGAACGCGAAAGCGCGATGAGATGGCCGAATACGACAAACTTTGGAAGATCGGCAGGGGTTGGAGCCAGGCTGCGCCCACGCGCGGCACCCGCGAGATAGGCAAAACCCGCAACGCCGCCACGTGTCACGGCATGCTCGAGCTCTGAAGCGACGCTGCTAAACGCAGCCCGATCCCCGGCGAACCAGGCGGCAATCAAGGACTCTGCAACATCGAATACCATGAAGTTCGGTAGCGCCGAACTTAGGGCGCGCTCGTGTGCGCGCGCCAAGAACTGCCGTTCGAGCGACCACTCCCCGCGCACGCGTGCAATATCCGCCCCGAGTGCCAAATAGGTCCCCGACGCAACCACGTGCATTTGATCGATCAACGGCAACGCGGCGTTGAGGTCGCTCTCGCCCAGATCGAAATTTCCGCGACGCGCGCGAAGCAAACCGCGTAGATACAGCACGTGCCCGTCGAGGATCGTCTTAGGCGGCTCCGAGAACGCAATCTGCGCGCCGAACTCCACGATCTCGCTCAGCGCCTCGTCGAACCGCCCGACATAGCTCATGAGGAGAATGCGAAAAACGAAGACGTAGTAGCGCTCCATGGGCGATGCATCGGGAGCGAGCGTACGCCACACGGTTTCTGCTTCGTCGAGCAGTGCTGAACTGTCGACGCAAAACATCCGCATCAAGGCGGTTACCCCCCAGAGCCGCGGATAGCGCGCGACGATCGCGGGATCCAGGCTCGAGAGCACACGCGCGTAGCGCATCGACGGAGCCGGTTCTCGAACGACTTCGTGAGCACCAAGGGCGCGCGCGGCAGCCTGCTGGTCGCCGCGCGCGAGGTGCAATTCCGCGGCGCGTTGGTAGTCACCGCGGCGTTCGTGCTCCTTCGCGGCCCGCACGAGCAATGCATCACGCCGTTCGGCGGCTCGTTCCAGCATGAACGACGCAAGCAGCGGATGCAGTTCGAATGTCCCGTCTACGCCACGCTCGACGAACGCTGCGTCCTTGGCAAATTCGCTCAATTCGTCAACGATCGCGGGATCGTCGAGGGCGGCGCGCAGGTCGTCGGCGCTGGCCTGCGGGATCG
>PMUE01000258.1 GCA_003167055.1 Vulcanimicrobiota bacterium
CCTGTGCAGTCATCGTCGTTGCGGCGGCAAGCACGAGTGCGAGCCCGGCGCGGAAGAAGCGTTTCATTCCTTCACCTCATCGACGTCGCCGCGCACCGTGATGTAGGTGCCGTGCTGCGTTCGTATTGCGACCAGCAAATGGTGCGCACCCAGGAGTTCCGATGAATACGGAACATGGAGGGCGGCGGCGGAAAAATTCATGTAAATGGTCCCATTCGCGACGGCGATCGGACGCTTCGCCCCGCTTTGGTGAAGCGTCATCGAATACGGCAGGCAGCGCACCAAATTGCCCATGTCCGAGCATGCGGCCGTCGTGATTTCGAGGATCCCTTTACCGTCGGCGCTGTGCAGCCACAAGGTCTGCCCGGTCCAGCGCATCGCGGTTTGCGGATACGAGCGAACCGAGCCGTCGCTCTGCTGCACCCGTACGACCCCATTCGCGCGAGCCGTGCCGGGGGCGATTGCCAGCACGCAAAACGCGGCGGCCAGGGCAAGCGTGCACGTCTTAAAGCTCATGACTGTTACGTTGGCGTTCGACCTTGAGAATCTTGTGATAGTTTGCGCCGAATCGCATCGAGATCGACGGTCGTGCGCGGGAGCTTCATGTTCAGTCCATCGAGCGTCTCGACCACGATCCTCGAGATGGCGAGGTTGCGAAACCACTTGTGGTCCGACGGGATGATGAACCAGGGCGCGTCCGGCGTGCTGGTTCTTTCCAGCGCAGCGGTATACGCCGTGAGGTAGTCGGCGAAATACGCGCGTTCGGTGTAGTCCGCCTCGCTGATCTTCCACCGACGCGACGGATCGTCGAGCCGCGCCTTAAAGCGCTTGAGCTGCTCTTGCGGACTCATGTGCAGGTAGAATTTCAAAATGGTCGTTCCCGCTTCGGCGAGATCTTTCTCGAACGCGTTGATCAGCTCGTAGCGTTTGGACCAGACGCTTTCGGGCACGAGGTTGTGCACGCGTACGATCAGCACGTCTTCGTAGTGCGAGCGGTTGAAGATCACGATTTCGCCGCGTTGCGGCGCGGGAATGTGCGCGCGCCACAAGAAGTCGTGCGCCGCCTCTTCGCGCGAAGGCTCTTTAAACGAGTGCACGCGCGCGCCTTGCGGATTGAGCCCGCGAAAGACGTGGGAAACGGTTCCGTCTTTGCCGGAGGCGTCGAGCCCTTGGAGCACGATCAGCAGCGAGTGCTCGTTGCCGGCGTAGAGCAGATATTGGAGCCGGCACAGCTCGTCGATGTCGTGCGCCATCTCATCCGCGGCATCGTCCTTGCTCGCGTGCGTAGCGGTAAAGCCCGGATCGACATTAGCCAGGCGGACGTGCGCTCCGGGTTCGACGCGAAAATGCTTGCTGTAGTTCACTGCGCGTGTGTTTCGCTGCGGACACCACGATGACCGGCACGGTCGCGTCGCGGAGAACGTCTTCGGTTACACTACCCCACCAGACGTGGGCCAGCCCCTTGCGCCCGTGCGTGCCCATCACGATGGCGTCGGCGCCGATCGCCGCGGCCGTTGCGTTGATCGCGACGGAAACCGGTGTGCCACGCGCGATCCGTGTCTCGGCGGCGACGTCNNTGCAGCGAGCATCGACGCTGCGTTGCGCAGGAACCCTTCGATGCGCGCGTTGTAGCGATCGATCGTCTCTTGATCGAGCAGCGCGAACGTCGCGTAGCGAAACGTACTCGACAGATCGGCTACGTAGAGCAGCGTGATGCGTGCGCCGTGCTCGGCCGCGAAGCTCGCCGCGACCTCGAGGGCACGCCGCATTTGGAATTGGGGATCGAGCGGAACGAGCAGGCAACGGAACATGTTCATCACCTCTTGCGATGTGGAAGCAACAAGGAGAGCGGTATTGCAAGTGCTAGTAAGAGCGCGCCGAGCAAGAACGTGTCGCCGTAGGCGCGGACGGTGGCCGTCTGCATCGCGATTTGGCTCAAGTACACGAGTCCAGCGTTTGCAGGCAGATGATGGAGTGCGGCGATCATCCCAAATTTCCGCAGAAAATCGGTAACCGGAATGCGCGAGGACGAGAGGACCGCAGCGACGTCGGCGTAGCGATTCGACGACTGTGCGGTCAAGTAGGCTTGTCCGGCAGCGATACCAAGGCTTCCGCCGACTTGCCACACCGTATTGAGTATGCCGGATGCGCTGCCGACGCGGTTGCGCGGGATATTCGTCAAGGCGGCCGTCGTGAGCGGCGTAAACAAGATGCCGATCGCGCAGGAGCGGATGAGGTTATCAAGCGTGATGTGCGCCATAGACCAATCAACGTCGATGCGCGCGAAGAGGAAGGTTCCATAGGCGGCGATCACCATGCCGGTGCAGACGAGTACGCGCGCACCGATGCGATCTGCGATCGCGCCGGAGATCGGCATGAGCACGGCCATCGCGAGGCCGGCGGGCATCAGGATCAGACCCGACTGTGTGGGATCCCACCCCAAAATCGTTTGCGTAAAGAGCGGCAGCAAGAGGAGTGAGAAATAATAGCCCATGCCGAGCACGCTGCGCAGCGCGATGGCAATCGAAAAAACGCGATCGCGGAAAAGCCTGAGATCGATCATCGGCCCGGGCGCGTGCAGCTCTTGCCAGATGAATCCGGCGAAGAGCAACGCGGCGGCAACGATGGAATACGCGATCCATGGATCGTCCCAGCCCACGCGGTTGCCCTGCGTCAGTGGAATCAGAAAGAGCGTCAGCGCCGAGGAGAGCAGCGCAAACCCCGTGTAATCGAAGGCCGCTTTGACATGAGGCGTATCTTCCGAAGCGGGCAGGATGCGCGTTGCGGCGATAAAGCCGGCAACGCCGAAGGGCACGCCGAGCCAAAAGATCAAGCGCCAGTTATCGAAGTGGTCGACCAGCAATCCGCTGATCCATGGCCCGAACGCGGGCGCGAGCATCATCCCCATGCCCCACATCCCGAGCGCCCGTCCGCGCTGATGCGGCGGAATCACCTCGGTGATGATTGCCATGCCGGTCGGTGAAACGATGCCGCCGCCGACGGCTTGCAAAATTCGAAAGGCGATCAGTGCGGGCGCGCTCCACGCGAGGCTCGCGCCGATCGAAAACCCGGTGAACATCGCGAGGCCGATCAGGAACATGCGCTTGCGACCGTAGGTGTCGGCGAGCCAGCCGGCCAGCGGCATCGTGATCGAGTAGCCCAGCATGTAGCCGGTCACGACCCACTCGATCGTGTCGACGTCGGAGCCGAACGCGGCCACCAGGTTGGGAATGACCACATTGGCGGTGCTCGAGTAGAGCGGGCCGAGGAAGTTGCCCAGCATCACGACCAGTACCACCGCGACGGGCGAGACGGAGGCGGCTGTGGGGGCTTGCCGAGTGGGCGTTACCATCGACGGCGATGGTTTTGTCGTAATCGCCATGTAGTAGGTAATTTATCCTTAACTGCATAACTAACTTACCACATGAGCTATGAAGTAGTTAAGACCATTCGCGGACGCGATTACCGCTATATGGTCGAAAGCTATCGCGATCCGCAGACCGGCAAGGTGCGCAACAGATGGCGCTACCTGGGCAAAGGGCACGGCGAAGCCCCGCCGCGCCGGCGCGCGCGCGCCGATGAAACGCGGGCGAAGCTCACGCGCGCCCTCGAAGACCTGCTGGAACAGACGCCGTGGCGGGAGGTGACCGCCCACGATATCGCCGCGAGGGCAGGGGTGGCTCCGGCGACGCTCTATCGATACTTTTCGTCACGCGAGAACGTCTTGCAAGGCGCGGCGGCGCATGCGAACGACCAACTCGATGCGCGCCTAGCCGAACTTCAGAACATCGCCCCCGATCGCGAGAGCGAGCGGGCGCGACTGCGCGCGTTGGTGATCGCGCTGGTAAAAGATCCTCCCGCGAGCGCCGTATTGGTCGCGCTCGCCGCGTCGGGAATGAGCGGCACGCTCTCGCGCGACCGCAATGCGCGCCGTCGGCGCGCGTTCGAGCGCTACTTCGAGCTGGTTGCAGCACACGGCTACGCAGCCATTCCGCACGGTGAGCGGTCTGGGCTCGCGCTCGCGCTTTCGCTGATCGTTCAAGCCTTTTCGTATCGCGCGGTCTACGGCCCTGAGCAGTTACGCGATGAAGAGTACGCGGCGCTCGCGACGACCGTCGAGCGCCTGATCTTCATCTAATAAGCCCAGGAGCTACGCGGGAATTTCGACCGGTGTCAGTGCCGCCGTCTCAGCCTCGGTGTAGATACGCGATCGCGTCAAGAAGCGCACGCCCTCGCCGTTTTCGAGTGAGAACATGCCGCCGCGCCCCGGCACGACGTCGATGATCAGCTGCGTGTGGCGCCAGGCGTCGAACTGCAGCGCGCCGATGTAGACCGGCGCGCCGCCGACCACGCCCAGGC
>PMUE01000338.1 GCA_003167055.1 Vulcanimicrobiota bacterium
GGTTATGCAAACTACAAGACGCCGATCAAGCATCTCTATATGTGCGGTTCGGCGGCCCATCCCGGAGGCGGCGTGATGGGCGCACCGGGCTGGAACGCCGCGCGCGCGATGCTACGCGACTGAGGGAGCCACTATGCAATCGATGCTTCGAACGATCGTGCTCGACGACGGCGCTACGACAACGTTGGAGCGCTGGGGCGATATCGGGCCGGTCATGCTCTGCGTTCACGGCATGACCAGCTCGCGCAAGGCGTGGCATCGGCTCGCGCAACGCTTCGCGGATCGCTATCAAGTGATGGCGTACGATCAGCGCGGACACGGCGACAGCGTCGCAATTCCCGGGCCGATGACGCTCGAACGCGGCGTGCAAGATCTGCGCGACGTTGCCGCGGTGGTGGGAGCAGACGTCTTGGTCGGGCACTCCTGGGGCGGCGCGTGCGTTGTGCGCGGAGGGCAGATGCTTGATGCAATCGCGGTCGCTGCGATCGATCCGATGATCGTTCAGGTTGCCGATGACTGGTATGCCGAGTTCATCGATCAGCTAGAAGAAACGTTTAGCTATCAGGGCGACGCGCGCGACGAGCGTATTCGCGTTGACTACTCCGACTGGCATCCGGCTGACGTCGACGGCAAAGTCCACGCCGTGCACAGCATGACGACCGCGCCGATCGCCGGCTTGCGCGACCAGAATATCAGCGGTTGGGATCTGCGCGGCGACATCGCAACCTATCCGAAGCCGCTGCTCATGGTGATGGCCGGCCCTGACGACTCGATCGTACCGGTTCCGGTGATGCACGAAATTGCCGCACATCATGCGCCGGATGTGCAGATCGTCACGCTCGAAGATCAAGGACACAACTTACATCGAACGGATTTCGATCGCTTCGCAAAGACGATGGAGCAATTTTTGTCTGGGCTCGTCTGAACAGGAGCGAAGGCCGGACCGTGGAAACGAGGGCCGTCACGCCGGAGTCCCATAGCGGTCGATTGGGCGGGTTTTGTAAATCCGAGACGCAAGTCCACGTCGGTTCGAATCCGACCTCCGGCTCCGCTCGTTATAGGAACACATGCAACCGGTTAATCCCAAATGGCTCGAAAGCGGACTCGTGCTGGTGTGCGAACGCTGTTTCAAAGAACGCATCCCTGAGGAAGCGCCGGATGTTGCAGAGCGTCTCGGCGATTTCAATTTGCGCGACTGGTTGAAAGCCGAGCTGAAGGAAAAGGGTGAGTGGGGTCCCATTCGTGTTATCTCCACTACCTGTATGGACGTATGCGCCAAAGGGAAGGTAACGGTTTGCCTCGACCCCAAGAACGGCGATCCGGCAAACGTTATCATCGTCGATCCGATCGAAGAGCGCGAGAAACTTTACGCCACAATCGTGGAATCGATGGGTCGAGAGGCCCGATCCCAGTAAACCCTCAGGCTTCCCCTACCGAACACCTATAAAGCAAATCTTGGGCCTCGGGTGTGTCCCACTACTTCCGCTCTTTTGGGCAGGGGGCTATTTTCGTGGGATTCTTAGCACGTGTCGGGCACGTGGCAGTCATAGGCGCGCTAGTGCTTTCGCTGGCCTCATCTCTTCCCTCAGCGGCGAGCGCGGATGCAGCGATCCGCATCGGCGGATCGACCAACGATACGCCGGCACTCAAGCAGATCGCGGGCGCTTTTGCGACTTCGCACGCGGGCGCGACGTTCTCGATCGTCGGGAGCAGCTCGGGCGAAGGGATCGCTGCGCTTCGGGATCACGCGATTGATATCGCCTGCTCCGACGTTGCGGTCAACGATCCGGCCTTCAACGACACCAAGATCGGCGTCGTCGGCTTCGTGTTCGTCGTGGGCAACGGCGCCGGTATAACCAATCTCAGTCGCGCCCAAGTCCAAGGCATCTACTCGGGACACTTTACTAATTGGAAGCAACTCGGCGGAAATGACCTAGCGATCGTGCCCTTTAGCCGGCCCATTGGCGTCGGCACGCGCTTCATCTTCGAAATGACCGTCGCAAAGACGTTGGCGCCAATGAAGATTCTTCCCGACGCAACGGCGGTTGTGAACGCCGTGGCGGAGACGCCCGGCGGCATCGGCTACAGTTCGACGAACTATGTCGGCGCCCACCAAAACCTGGTGGTGAGCTACGAGGGCGTCGCACCGACCGATGCCAACATTCTCAACCATACGTACAAGTTCGCAACCGACGAACACGCCTACACGCTAGGCGATGCTTCGGCCGATGCAAAGGCCTTCTTAGCGTTCGTCCCGACGCAAGCTGCGATCCTGAAGTCCTTCGGCATCCTCGTGGCGGCCGATCCAGCGGCGACCAGCGCATTGCGTGTTGAAGGCACGCTCAATCAAACGGCCGCATTGCAAAAGGCGGCGGCGGCATATCAGGCAGCGCATCCGAATCTCGCACTCGCCGTCAAAGGCACGAATTCCGGAGAGGGCATCGCCGCGCTCAAGGCGGGCTCGATCGACGTCGCGGCTTCGGACATTGCCGTCGATCCGGCGGATTTCCCGGACTTCGTCGGTGCGACGATCGGCGTGATGGGCGTCGCGGTCCTCGCCGGGCCGCACACCGGCTTGAAGAGCATCACGCGCGCGCAACTCATCGGCATGTACTCCGGAAAAATCACCAACTGGAAACAGATTGGTGGTGAAGATCAGCCGGTGGTCGCGTTTGGGCGCGCGATCGGCACCGGAACGCGGTTACTCTTCGAAACGAAGGTCGCCAAGGTCGAGATTCCGACCCAGGATCCGGTCAATCCGGTCGACCTCGTCCACGACATCGCAACCACGCCGGGTGCCATCGGTTATATCGCGACCCAGTTCGTCGCCGACCACCCCGACTTGGTGCTCGAGTACGGCGGCGTCGCACCCACACCCGAAAACATTCGCAACCACAGCTACGCATTCTCGACCGACGAGCATCTCTATACGCGCAAAGACGGGCCCGCCTCCGCGCGCGATTTCGTAACTTTCGTTACCACACAACGGGCTGCGCTCGCGGCCTCGGGGATTTACTAATGTTCCCGGTCCTCCGCCAAGCAGGGCTTAATCTGCTTAATACTCGTATTACTTGCGGAAAGTCCGCAAAGGAGCTTTCGATATGAGAACGCCTCGCTTGCTTGGCCCGATAACGGCCCTGATTCTTCCCTTGGCTTTGCTGCTTCCGGCCGGAGCTGCTCAGACCATCAATGTGGGTGGAACCACCAATCTCGCCCCGGTCGTAACCAAGGCAGCCGCCGAGTACCAAAGCGCTCACCCCGGTGTCACGATCACGGTGAAGTGGAACAGCTCGGGTGCGGGGATCGCGGCCCTCAAAGACCACTCAGTCGACATCGCGATGTCCGACGTGGCCGTCCCCGATACTGATTTCGCCGACACGGTGCTCGGCGTCGTCGGATTTGCATTCGTCGCCAACTCCGACGTTGGCGTAAAGAATCTCACGCGCGAACAGCTCGTCGACATTTTCGCCGGCAAGATCACCAATTGGAAAGCCGTCGGCGGAAACGACCGCAAAATCGTACTGATCGGACGCCAGATCGGCACCGGCACCCGCTTCGTCTTCGAAGACAAAGTTGCGAAAACGCTGATTCCGATTACGATCGAGGACAATGCCACCGCCGTGGTCGACGCAGTAGCAAAAACGTCAGGTGCGCTCGGATACCTTGCGACGGGCTTCCTCGCCGGCCATGAAAACATGGTTGTCACCTATGAGGGCGTGGCGCCGACTCCCGCGAACATCCGCAATCACGCCTACGCGTTTTCGACCGACGAGCACCTCTACACGCTCAAGAATGCATCGGCCGAAACTTCGGCGTTCGTTCAATACGTGAAGGGCGACTCGGCGCTACTCAAAGCCAACGGCGTCTTTTAGGACGATTCCACCGTAAAAATAAAGAGGCTCCCGAATCGGGAGCCTCTTTTCTTTGTATCCGCGAACTTTACTGGAATTCGAATTCCGCCAGGTTTTTTTCAATCTTTCGCTTGACGCGCTGAAGCGCGTTGTCGATCGATTTCACGTGGCGCCCGAGATCGCGCGCCATCTCTTGATAGCTCTTTCCTTCGAGGTAGGATTCGAGCACCTGAGATTCGAGCTCCGAGAGATTCTGCCGAATGCGCTGACGGATGTCGTCGGAGACTTCCTGTGTGACCACGAGTTCTTCGGGATCAGAAGTCTTCTGCGAAGCCATCACGTCGAGCAGCGTTCGTTCGCTATCCTCGTCGTAGATCGGCTTGTTCAGCGAAATATATTGATTAAGCGGGATGTGTTTCTGACGAGTCGCGGTTTTGATCGCCGTGATGATCTGCCGGGTAATGCAGAGTTCGGCGAACGCGCGGAAGCTCGAAAGTTTGTCGGCCTTAAAATCGCGCACGGCTTTGTAGAGGCCGATCATACCTTCTTGGATGATGTCCTCGCGGTCCGCACCGATTAAGAAGTAGCTCTTGGCCTTAATC
Source organism: Vulcanimicrobiota bacterium (assembly GCA_003167055.1). Taxonomy (GTDB): domain Bacteria; phylum Vulcanimicrobiota; class Vulcanimicrobiia; order Vulcanimicrobiales; family Vulcanimicrobiaceae; genus Aquilonibacter; species Aquilonibacter stordalenmirensis. The sequence goes on from PMUE01000338.1 coordinate 4,454, forward strand.
CTGACGAAATTCTTGTACTTGTTGAGCAGGTATTCCATCGCCAGGTTGTCGCCCGATTTTGCGATGGCAACGAGATCTTCGTCTACTCTCTCGCTGTATTCCAAACCATCCGTCGCGGGATGGGTCATAGCCATAGTCATTTTGCCTTCGTTGGTCGATGCACCGCAAAACGCGGGCCGGGGCCTCATCGGGCGCGGCACATCCACGTGATTATAGGAGGGGGTCCTCCTCCCGTCAATGGCTTCTCTGGCGGATGGCCTCATAAAGTAGCACTCCGGCTGCCACCGAGGCGTTGAGGGACTCCGTTCGCCCTCGCATCGGGACGCTGACCAGATAATCGCACTCTCGCTTGACCAGTGGAGCAAGGCCGGCACCCTCGGCGCCGATCACCAGCGCCAGGTCGCGATCGAAATCCGCCTCGCCCATTGCGACCGCTTCGTCGCCCGCCGCGGCCCCGGCAATCCAGACGCCGGCCTTTTTCAGCGCGCGGATCGCATCGTTAACGTTCGCCACGCGAACCACGGGCAGATACGCGGCTGCGCCCGCTGCTGCTTTACGCACGGTCGCATTGACGCCGGCCGAACGCCGCTCGGGCAAGATCACCGCGTCGGCTCCCGCACATTCTGCCGTGCGGATAATCGCGCCGACGTTGTGCGGATCGGTCAGATGGTCGAGAATCACGAGCAGCGCATGCCCGGTCTTCTTCGATCCGAGCACGTCGCGCAAACTCGCATAGTCGAACGGTGGCGCGATGGTGACAACAC
>PMUE01000144.1 GCA_003167055.1 Vulcanimicrobiota bacterium
CGCTTTCCCGCCGGCGGCCTCGATTTCAGCCGCGGCGGTGAAGATCGTGCCCGGCAACTTGGGATTCGGATCGACGGTCTTGGCCGCAATCGCCACGTTCGCCCCGTCGCGCGCGGCACGCAACGCGATGGCTAAACCGATGCCGCGACTTGCGCCGCTGATGAAGAGTGTTTTTCCTTTAAGCGACAAGGTCTTAATCAGAGCTCCTCAAAGGATCCGTGCAATATGGCTCATGCCGAAGTGACGCTTTCCACGCCGGTCGGCGCAGTACTGCAGGTTCGAGCCGCGGATGGCCGGATCGTCGGCTGCGCCTTCCGCACCCGCATGCGCCCTAGCACCGCTTTGCCGCGCGATCCGCTTTTGCGCGAGGCACGCGCGCAACTCCAGGCCTATTTCCGCAAACGGCTGCGCCGTTTCGATCTTCCGCTCGCACTCGATGGCACAGCGTTTCAGTGCGCGGTCTGGCAACTGGTTGCAAGCCTCGAGGTCGGCGAACTGATTTCCTACGGCGACGTTGCGCGCGCCATCGGCGCGCCGCTCGCACATCGCGGCGTCGCCGCGGCGATGAAGCAGACGCCGTACGATCTGCTGATTCCCGCGCACCGCGTCATCGGCGCCGACGGCCNNGCGAAGACGCTCCTCGCGGCGCGTCCTGCGCCGCTCCTGCTACTTCGAGCCTTCGCTTGGCGCAAGTCACGTAGCACTTCCCGCGAACTCTCCACGAAGCGAAGAGCCGGGGCTAATCAGAGCTTCGTTCTCCATTCAATCATTGGGCCGATGCCCACATTGCGATCGGCGGGTTCGCCGGTTAGTGGATACATGGCGGTGAAGTTCAGCATGCGTACGCCGATCAGCCATTGCGAACGATTACGGGTGTAACCGAATTCGATCGATGCATCGACTTCGGAGGCGCGTTCCGGTTTGATCGTCGGCGGTGAACCGTCGAGATAGGTGTAGACGTCGGAGCCGGTCAAATACGGCGCGGAGCCGACAAAGGCTTCGACGAAGTGCGCTGTGCCGAACGAGTGATTGAAGCGCACGGTGTAACGTGCGCCGGCCAGACGCGACGAGACCGATTGCGCTTGCGCGGGGAGCGGCGTGCGCTGATTGTAGATCGTTTCGCCCAGCCCGAGCCAGAACTCGCCGCGCCGATCGATTGCGTACTCGGCATCACCGTTGAAGATCCCCAGTGCGGGCGTCGCTTGTCCGTAGGTGACCGACGGACGCGTGCCGGGAATGCTCACCACCGGAATGCCTTCGAGATGCACGGCAAAGCGCGATCCGCCGACATGCACTTGCAACAGCGGACCAGCGCCGACGCCATATTGGCTGCCGGCGACGTCGCGGTGTACGCCGACCAGCGCAAGTCCCTGGATACCGACGTACGAGTAGTCCGGGGTGGCGCCGATCGCGAGCAACGTGAGGAGCGCCGCGAGTACGCGGGGCCCGGATCGACTAATTCTTTGCGGCATCGACCAGCACCACGCCACGTTGTCCGGAATCGCGCAACGCGCGTGCTGCGGCTAAGGCCGCGCCAATCGGTTGGGACGGATCGAGCGCTTGGCTGACAGTGAACCCGGTGCGCGCCTTGGCTTGCTGGTCGATGGGGTCGCGGAAGCTTTGCGGTAACATCGAGTACTTGTCGATGAGACTCAGCACTGGTCCAGCTTTGGCTTCAAATGTCACCGGATCGAGCACGACGACGACGAGCCCGCGCGTCTTTGTACCGACCTGGTGTGAAAAGACTTGGAATTGCAAACCCATCGCTTGCGCGCGTCGATGTGCCGCGTCGGTCGCGCTTCCGCTCGCGGCGACGGTGAAGCCGGCCGGAGGATTCACGCTCACGTCGTGCAGCCAGCCTTCTAGCGTGTCGAGCGTAGCGCTCGATTCCGCGATCACTTCACGTCCCGATACCGACGCACCCGAGCCACTGGAACCGTGCCAATCGCGCGCGGTCAGCACCGTACTTCCGCTATATAAAGGAAAGTCGATCGGATTGGTGGCCTGGGGCGAGGGTGCGGCCGAGGACGATGACGTCGACTGCGCGGATTGCGAACAGGCGGCGATGCACAGGAGAAGCGCAAGCGCGCCAAAGGCTCGTTTCATGCACGCCGCTTCGAGGAGAAGCCGCCCGAGCCCCGTATCCGGAGTGGTATGACTTTCGAAGAATTTTGGCCGCGCTACCTGCAGGCGCACAGCGATCCGCGCACGCGCGCATGTCACGTCGCAGGCACGATAGCCGGTACGGCGCTCGTGCTCGGCGCGATCGCGCTGCGCAAGCCGTGGCTCGCCGGTATCGGTCTGGTCGCCGGATACGGTTCGGCGTGGTTCTCGCACGCATTCATCGAGCACAACAAGCCCGAGACCTTCAGCGCGCCCGTCGCATCGCTGCGCGGTGACTTCGTGATGGCCTGGCATGTGCTGCGCGGATCGATCGACGGCGAGATCGCGCGCGCGCAGGGAGCGCAGGTATCATGAAGCGGTTTGTCTTTGCCCTCGTCTCCGCGCTTATTCTTGCCGTTGCTCCGGCGGGCGCAATGAACCCGCATTCGCCGGTGTTCATCGAAAGCGACGCTGCGTCGGGTATCACGGTACAAGCCGGAGAAGACTTCTTCATCGCGCTTTCGTCGAATACGTCGACCGGCTACAGCTGGGGACAGACGCTTCCGGGCGGCGACCTGATCGTTGCCTACGAAGGCAACGTTCGCCAGCCGGCGCCGCAACCGGTTCCGGGCGCGCCCGGCCAACAGATCTTCATCTATCACGCCAATCGCACCGGCACCGCAACGATCGTCCTCACCTACACGCAGCCGTTTGCGCCCGACGCGCC
>PMUE01000156.1 GCA_003167055.1 Vulcanimicrobiota bacterium
CGCTGCTCATCGCCGCGGCCGCGATTGCCTTTACCCGGTCGGTAGCGGCGTCCAAGCAGCCGCCGGCACAGCCACTCCCACATCTGCCACTCGCGGTCACCGGCTTTTTCGTGGGCACGCTGGTCAGCATCACGTCGATCGGCAGCGGATCGCTGACGCTGCCGCTGTTGCTGCTGGTGCTCTCGCAAGCGCAACTGCGCACGCTGGTTGGAACCGACATCGCATTTGCGGTGGTGCTGCTCGTGCCCGCCATCATAGGGCACTTCAAGCTCGGGGACGTGAACGTTCGGCTGGCACTGCTGCTGCTGGCAGGTTCCATCCCCGGCGTCCTGATCGGCACGCCGCTTGCAAAGCGGCTGCCCGAGCGAGCGTTCCGGGTGGGGCTGGCCGCGATCCTGGTCGTCGTCGGCATCCGCCTGTTCTTCTAGGCGCCCCGGACCGATACCAATAAACGTGAATCAGTCAGAGAATGCGGGCAAACGCCGGATTATTTTCGTCCTCGGTATGCATCGCTCGGGCACGTCGCTGGCGACCAACGTCTTGACCGAGCTCGGCGTTGCGCTCAGTGAGGACCTCATGCCCGCGACGAACGAGAACGCGCGCGGATATTTCGAATCACAGACGATCTCATATCTGCAAGATCGTATCCTGGCCGCGTTCGGGCTTGCGTGGGACACACCAACTTCGATGCGCGCGTTGCCGCCGCAGTGGTGGAAGTCGCCGAGCATTGCGCCGCTCCGCAGCCAAATCGTCGCGTTCGTGAAGGGCCAACTCGACGCGCATCCGCTTTGGGCTTTCAAAGATCCACGCACCATGCGCCTGATGCCGATGTGGGAAGAGATCGTTGCCGAATTGGGCGCGGAACCGAGCTATCTGCTCGTCACCCGGCACCCGAACGAAGTCGCCGGCTCGCTCTATGCGCGCGGCAAGCTCGATCCGGTCATCGCCGAACTACTGTGGCTCGAGCACAACGTCGATGCCCTGCTCGCCTGTCGCGATCGCATTGCGGGCGTCGTCGAATATCAAGAATGGATCGATCGCCCAGCCGAACAGGCGCGATACATGATCGAAAAACTCGCCCTGCCGTACGCGGGTAGCGAGGAAGATCTCAAGGCGATGCTTGACCGCGTGATTGCACCGGAACTGCGCCATCATGCATCGTCGAACGCCTACCGTCTCCCATTCACGGCGCCGCTCTACGACGCGCTGCTCAAGCGCGATATCGTGAGTGCCTTGAGCTTCGCGGATTTCTTCACCGTGAGCCGCACCTTGACGAGCGCCGTCACCGCTCCGCTGTATCGCAAGCTCGCCGAACTTTCCAACATCGCGAATCAGAAGACAGCGCGCGTCGTGGAACTCGAGCAGCAGGTCAAGGCTCTTTCGCAGCCGCCTTCGGCGACGATCGCGGAACCGAAGCTCTAGAGCTTCCTCAAAGTTTCTGCACGGCCACGCCGAAGCTGGTCGCGATCATAAAGTTCTCGGGAAGCTGACGCGCTTCGAACTTGGCGCGAAATTTCCGCGCGCATTCAAACGTCGCTTGAGGCGTCGAGCAGTCGAAGTTCCGCATCACCTGGGGCTCGATCTGGCGATCGTTATACGCGGTGATGATGCGACAGTTTAGTGGTTCGAGGATGCCGAGAACTTGCGCCACGGTGGTGTAGAAGAATTGGTCGAGTCCGCCGTACGGTCGATTGAAGCCGTCGAGCCACGACTTGCACAATTCGCGCGAAAGAAACGGCGGCCACGGGATCTCGTAGTGCGCTTCGAACGGCGCGCGGTAGTCGGGAGCGAAAAGCACGACGAAGCCGCCCGGCTTGGTGACGCGAAGCATCTCGCTGATCGTTCCCGCCGGATCGGGTACGTGTTCGATGAACTGGTGGCCGACGACAACGTCGAAGCGATTTGGCTCGAAACCGGTGGCGCTCGCATCGCCGTGAAGCAGTCGCGCGTTCCACGACGGGTCGAGTCCGAACGACGCAATGCGCGCCGCCCCGACGGCGAGCCGGTCGACGTCGTTATCGATGCCCCATGCGTCCTGTCCGTGTTTGAGAGCAGCAGTCACGAACGATCCGCTGCCGCAGCCGACCTCGAGCGTACTCCGCGGTGTCGACCAATAGCCCGGCATCTTTATAACGGATGCAATCATGTCGAACAGATTCGTCTGCCACTCGGGATTCAACGCCTTTGCAAGCTCGCGCTCACCGACCGAATCGTCAAAGCCGAATGCTGCTTGCCCTTTGCTAAGCAAGACGAGCATTTTCTCCCGCAATTCGTCCATGAGCTTGCCTAAGGTCCCTTTCCGGCAAAGCCGATAAGAGCATAGTGATCCGAAGGTACGCCCGTTCGCACGAGGGTTCGCGATGCCCTTGAGCCTCGAGCAGTTGCGCGAGGCTCTCGCCGAATGTCTCGACGTCGATGAACGCGATGTAAAGGAATTCCTCGATTCCTCGGATCGCGAGGTGCGTGTGCTCGCGACCCTGGTCGTCGCGCGCACAAAAATCCGCGAAGCACTTTACGCGACCGCGCGGCTTGCGAAAGCGCACAACTACCAGGATCAGTCTTCGGTGAGCGCGGTCGAGCGACTCGCCGCGATATCGGATATCGACGAGCCGTTCATCGAGACACTCAAGCAGATCGGCATCCAGGCCGCTGCCGCGGGACGCTTCGATGGCGCGATGCAATATCTGCAGAGCGCGACCACGAGGGGCGCCGTTTCCGGACAGCGGCATGACAAGCGATCGCGCGCGGTGATCGCGTACGGTCACGACCGGGAAATCGATGCCGCGATCGCGTCGCTGGCGCGACTGTTCCCCGCGCCCGTGCTGCGCGTTCCGCCGATCGAGCCGTTCCGCATCGCCATTACTTGCTCGGCCGTTCAGGACGAGGATGGTCCGACCGTCGTCATCATGAAGCGCGCCGAGCACTTCAAACGGCTGGGGATCGACGTGCGCGTGGTATCGAGCGGCTCCGCCCAAAACAGCGCGTCGAAGCTCCAGCAACTCGCCGAGCTTGGTGTGCCGTTCTTCCAATCGCCTGCGGAGAATATGAAACAGCGCGTGGAGTGGCTCATCGCCCACTTCGGGCAGCAACCCGTTCATGCAATTTCGTGGACGACGTCGCTCTACGACAATGTCGGGAAACTCTGCGCGACGATCGGGCTTGCTCCCGTGCAATCGTGGGAGAATCGCAGCCTCGAGCCATTCATCGGGAAATGGGATCTGATCTATCAAGGCGTCGATCCGCGTCAGGAAGAGATCACGGAATGGCCCGGCTTGAGCAAATACTACGGCAGCTCGGTCATGATGGGTGAAGAAATCGAAGCCGCCTCACCCCTTCCGCGATCGTATCTCGGAGTGCCTGACGATGCGGTCGTCCTGGCAACGTTTGGACGCATGGAGAAGTGCAATACCGAGACCTATCTCGACGCACTCTCGCTGATCTTGAAATCCGATCGTCGCGCATGGCTCGTGCTTGCCGGCCGGGACGGTCTCGATGCGATCGCCGCGCTGCAGCGCCGGTTTACGGCCGAAGGCGTACTCGACCGTGTGCGCTACCTGGGGCCGCGTCAGAACGAGGCTCCCGCGCTCGTGAAGTCGATTGACATCTATTGCGATACGTATCCATGGGTCGGCGGCCAATCGTTGCTCGATGCGATGCAAGGCGGCCGCCCGATCGTGGGAATGCTTGCGGCGGAAGATGCTGCGCTCGATCCGACGGGCATGAGCTCGATTACGGCGGGCGGCCGATCGTTGCTGTCGGGTATCGTTGAACTCGCGAAGGCCGGCGATGCGGCCGACTATGCGCGCATCGCGCTACGTTATGTTGACGATCCGGCACTGCGCTTGCGGGACGGTAAGGCTGTTCACGAGATAACGGCGCGCGAGTGCAATGCATTCGACAAGTCAAAAGCCTATGCCGACGATTTGCGGGCGATCGCGATTCGAAAACTCGGTCTACAGCGCGCGTCCAGCTAAGCGGGCGTTCCCGCTCGAAAGTAGCCGATCGCGTCATCGCCTACGTTGAAAAAGAGATCGAGAACGGTCACACCGTGTTCGAACGGTCCGTAGAGCTGCTGATATTCACGGTAACCGTCGTAGCTCTTGAACTCGACGCCGATCCCGTGCTCGCGCCATAGCTCAACGTCGAGGTACCCCGCCGCAGCCGGTCCGGAAAGATACGTCGTGGCCCCGAGCTGCTCGCAAATGCCCATGAGGCGTTCGTTCTTACCGGCCGAGCTCGCGTAGTCGGTCGACCGCGAAATGGCCGTTGCGATCCCAAGCCGCGAGGCGATCGAGCGAATGAAGAGTTCGTTCACGTCGGTGAGCAGCGGGAGCGTCTGCGCGCGCTCATACAGCGCCTCGATCCACGGCCACTGTTCCTTTGCGTGCGCGGCGCGCGCGTAGGCATGTCGCAGTGACGCAAGGTGCTCTCCCGTCCAGCGCGGGTCAGCGATGCGGGTTTCATCTATCGCTTGCGTATACTTACCGCTCACGTCGACGGGAATCGTGAGCCATCGCAGCCCGTCGGCGGTCTTGATTTTGTTGCGATTGCGCCAATCGCGGCGCGTATATTGGACTTCATCCAAAAGAACAAATTCATCGACACTGGCGACGAAGTCGAAATAGCCCTTCCAAGGGATGTAATTCGACTGAATGATCCCGACGCGCTTTCCCAATCGAGGCGCTCTTAAAAGTTACGCAGTTCGTTGCTGCGACGTTCCGCCGGATCGGTTTGCGCCGCTTTATAGACGCCTGCGGCAACCGTATCCTTGAGCAAGAGCGCTCCGGCGCCGATGACGCAATCGGGCGCTACCGTAATGCCGTCGCGGAACGTGGCGTTGACGCCGACGAAACAATTGTCTCCGATCGTGCAGCGACCCGACACGACGGCGTGACTCGCGATAAATACGTGATTGCCGATCTTTGAATGATGGCCGATGTGGTTGCCGCTCCAAAGCACGCAGTTGTTTCCCACCGAAACGAATGGCTGGATCACGTTATTTTCAAAAATGAAGGACCCTTCGCCAAAGGTCGTCTCCGGCCAGCGGTGCACGGTCGAATGGATATAGGTCGGAAGCGTATAGCCAAGCTCTTTCAACGAATCATAGAGCTTGCGCCGCACGGCGTTGACCTTGCTATATCCGACGCCGACAAAGGCGACGAACTCGCGCGGCGGGTGGGTAGCAAGCACGTTTTCGAAAGGGACCACCGGAAGTCCGAGGATCTCCCGCTCGGTGATGTACTCCTCGTTTACGACGAAGGCTTGAACGTCGTAGTCGCTATCGTCGCGAAGATACGGTACCGCGACCTGGGCGAAATCGGTCGTTCCAAAGATGAAGGCTTTTTTCATACCCGCACCGCCGGAGCAAAGCTACGAACGGCCTCGATAACCGTCGTCTGGTCCTCGAATGCAAGACTGTTGTAGAACGGAAGACGCACGAGACGGTCGCTGACGCTCTCGGTCACCGGGCAATCGCCGCGGGCGCCGAGCCGCGCGGCGGCCTCGGATCGATGGAGCGGCGTGTAGTGAAAAACGGCGTTAACCCCGTTGCGCTGCAATTCGGCCAGAAAGCGTGCGCGTTCGTTCAGCGTCGGAAGGAGCATGTAAAACATGTGGTACGATTGCTCCCGATCGGCGGGGATGTACGGAAGTTGTACGCCATGGGCTTGCGCCCAATCGCGCAGTCCTTCGTGGTAACGCGTCCAGATCTGCTTTCTGGTGTGTTGGATGGAATCTCGATGCTCGAGCTGCGCCAGGAGAAACGCCGCCAATAAGTCGCTTGGGACGTAGCTCGATCCCAGGTCGACCCAGGTATATTTGTCGACCGCTCCGCGAAAGAACCGCGCTCGGTTCGTACCCTTCTCGCGCAGGATCTCGGCACGCTCCATGAAGCGCGGCTCGTTGACGACAAGCGCACCGCCTTCGCCGCACGTGAAATTCTTCGTCTCGTGAAAGCTTTGTGTCGCGAGAGCGCCGAAGGTGCCGAGCTGCTTTCCTTGGTAGGTCGCGAAAAGTCCGTGCGCGTTGTCCTCGATCAAGTCAAGGCCGTGGCGCTGCGCGATATCGACGATCGCATCCATTTCGCACGCGACTCCGGCATAATGAACGACGACGATGGCTTTCGTCTTGGGCGTGATCGCGGCTTCGATCAGCCGCTCGTCAATGTTCAACGTATCGGCCCGGACATCGACGAATACCGCAACGGCGCGACGCAGCGCAAAAGCATTCACGGTAGAAACGAACGTGAACGCGGGCACGATGACCTCGTCGCCTGGTTCCAGATCGAGAAGCAACGCGCTCATCTCGAGCGCGTGGGTACAGCTTGTGGTTAAGAGCACTTGCCGCGCGCCCATCACTCCTTCGAGGAGCGCTTGGGTCTTCTTCGTGAACGGTCCATCGCCTGAAATGTGGCGATTGGCGATTGCCTCCGCCATGTACGCCTGCTCGTTGCCGACGAAGGAGGCCTTGTTGAACGGAATCACGCGAGCCGAGGGTTCGAGCACTGCATATCGTTCAAATTATCGGCTGGCGAGCGCAATCTCCTATACCTGCCGCCGCTCTAGCGCGGTATGACGTCGTCCCAGCGCACCACCCGATGTCCCAGCGGCCCCAGCTTAGCCTCGAGCGTGGCTTGAACGGCCGGCCGCACCGCCAAGAGCATCGCGCTTGGCTCCAGACCGCGCGCATCGACGACCGCGAGTTCGCCGAAGTGGTCGACATCGGGAGCGTCGACCGCGCATGCGGAGACGCGTGACCAGGCGAGCGGGGCATAGGCGCGGAGCAATCCAGCCGCTTCGCCGGCCCCAAAAGCGATGACGTCCGTATCGCCGATGCGTTCCATCAAAGTGTCGTCGAGCGATCGCCAGGCGGCCAAATAGCTCGCCGTGTCATCAGTAGACGGCCAGGCATCGTGCTCGGCCGGCGGCGAGCCGCGCGTTCCGACCACGATTTGAAAGTATCCAAGCTCGCGGGGCGCTCGTTCGGCCCTTTCCACCTGCAATCCGGCCGCGGCAAAGAGTGCCGCAACGTGCTCGGGGTGCAGCGAATGCAGATGATCGCCGAACAGCACCTCGCTATTCGGCAACGAACCATCCGGGCAGACGATCGCGACACGATCTCCGTGCGATGCAAGCGCGCGCAAGAAATCCAGCGGCGCAGCAGTGTGCTCGATGACGTTGACGGCAATTGCAAGCTCGGCTGTCGCTGCGCCGCTCTCGCGCTCGCGTAAATATCCGGTTGTAACCTCGAGTCCTGCGTGCCTTGCTGCCGCCGCGGCGCCGTCGGCCGGCTCAACCCCTCGCATTGCTGCGTGTGGCCAATGCTCCGCAAGCGCGAGCAGCAGCGACCCGTTCCCGCTCCCTGCTTCGAAACACGAAGCGGGCGCTCCCAGCATCGACGCGAGCCATTGCGCGTACCCGCCTTGTCGTCGTACCTCCTCGACACGGCCCGGTTCATGTGCATACAGGTCGTAATTCGTCTCAAACAAATTCGTCATGCCGTCGGTGTCTCGCCGGCGAATTGCACCGCACGTTCCACAGCGCCACTTGTCGAGCGGCCCCGGAACGACGCGAAGATCGCTCACAATACTGCGATCCGGTTGAGGATCGATCAAACGTTCAAACGTATTTCCCGAGCAGACGACGCAGATCACGAAGGGATCGTTCGTGGTGCGAGGGGAGGAACGCTCCCCGCTTGCCACCAAACTTTGCGGCCGTGCAATCCCCAGTACAACGTTGGCAGCGTCTGGGCTGCGTCCTCGATCCGACGGATCGTGCACCGTGGATGCGCACGCATGCAGCGCTACCCGTTGTCACTTCGGTTCGGGACGGTCACGCGCGGGTGCTTGTGGGAGGACGCGACGACGCGGGGCGCGGCCAAACCGGATTTGTCGAGCTTTCGCTTCGCGACGCGCGCGTCACGGCGGTGATGTCCGAGCCGGTCGTGCGATTCGGAGAGCTTGGGACGTTTGACGATCGCGGTGCGCTGCCGTCGTGCGTTCTCGAGATCGGTAGCCGCTCGCTGATCTATTACACCGGCGTGATGTTGGGTCAGACCGTTCCATTCTATTATGCCGTCGGCGTCGCGGCGAGCGACGACGGCGAACGTTTCGAGAAGATCTCGCAGGCGCCGATCCTCGATCGAAATGCGGTGGACCCCTACCTCGTCGCGAGTCCGTGCGTTCTCCACGACGAAGGCCGGTATCGCATGTGGTACATGTCGGGCACGCGCTGGACAATGGAAAGCGACGGGCCGAAGCACTACTATCACATCCGCTATGCCGAATCATCGGACGGAGTGAGCTGGAATCGCGACGGCCGCGTGTGCATCGACTTCAAACCCGGCGAATACGCGATCGCGCGACCAAGCGTCGTGCGCGATCCGGATCGCTATCGCATGTGGTTCCCGTATCGTGGCGACCGCTACAAGATCGGCTATGCCGAATCGATCGATGGGCTGGTGTGGCAGCGCATGGACGAACTGGTGACGTTTGCGCCCACCAAACCCGCGGCGTGGGAAAGTGACATGCAGTGTTATCCGTGGATTTTCGATGCCGACGGTGAGCGTTACATGGCGTACAACGGTAACGCGTACGGGTTAACGGGATTTGGTCTCGCTCGTCTCGAGCGCTAGTGTGCGCTAGCCCTGACCGCGGCGATAGAGGCGCTCGGCCTCCGGACGATAGTACTCGTCGAGCGAGGTGACCACCCGAGTGTACCAACCCAGTAGCTGCTGCGAACGCTCGGGAAGCTCGAGAATCTTGGCGGAGCCGATCGCTCGAACGTAGTCGATCTGCTGCTTGAAAAACGACCGTGTGACCTGAATGTTCATCGCAAGGCGGTCGCCGCCCGAGGTGTTTTGTCCCGCGGCGTGCCAGAGCGTCGAATCGAAAAGCAGCAGTGAGCCGGCATCGGCTACGACCGGAATCGCTCGCGCACGCATGTAATCGTCCGGCGGCGCCACATCCTGTTGATGGCTGCCGGGAACGACCAGCGTGGCACCGTTGTGTTTTGTGAACGGGTCGATCGCGACAAAGAGATTTATCGAGGCGAGATAGCCGTTCATGTAGCGCGGAAAGTCGCGGTGGAACGACTGCTGAAACACGGTTTCGGCGTTTTTATCGGGTGCGGCGGACGGAAGAATGAAACCGTTCATGAGATGCAGGATCGCGGTATTCCCAACGGTCGCGTCGATGAGCTCCAGCACCGGCGGCAATCGCAAGTACTCGAAGAAGACGTCGCTGAAAAGAAACGGGATGCGCACGACGCCGAGTTCGCCCGCGCGTGCGAGTCGTTCCGCGCCGACCGCCGCCTTGACGTCGTCGTGCGCCGAATAAAGGGCCGGACGCGTGGATTCGATCAAGCGCCGATCGAAGAAATTTGCGATAACGGCGTAGCCTTCGAGCCGCAGGTCGTCGAGAGCAAGGGCGAGCCAGCGCGGATCGGTCGCGTCGATCATCGGGGTAATGCGTCCGCGCCCCGAGTGCCGGCAATCAGCTGCGCGGCGCGATACAGCGATTCGAACTGACCTGCATCGGTCCACCAGCCGTCGAGGATGTCGTAGTGCAGGTCGCCTTCCTTGATATACGCATTGTTGACGTCGGTGATCTCGAGCTCGCCGCGTGCCGAGGGTTTGAGGCGCTTGCAAAAGTCAAAGACGCGACGATCGTACATGTAGATACCGGTGACGGCATACCGGCTGGCCGGCTTCTCGGGCTTCTCCTCGATGCGCACGATGCGGTCGCCGTCGAGCTGCGGACAACCGAAGCGTTCGGGGTCGTCGACTTCCTTCAATAGAATGCGCGCGCCGGAATCCTGCTCCTCGAACTTTCGCACGTACGGCGAGATGTCGTCCTGAATGATGTTGTCGCCGAGAATCACGGCGATGCGCTGGCCTTCGGCGAAGTGCTCGCAGAGTTTGAGCGCGTCGGCGATGCCGCCCTCTCCCTCCTGATAGGTGTAGTAGATATCCTTGAGGCCGAACTCGCGGCCGTTGCCGAGCAGACGTAGAAAGTCGCCGGCAGAATTGCCGCCGGTGACGATCATGATGTCTTTGATGCCGGCCTTGCACAGCGTCTCGATCGGATAGTAAATCATCGGCTTGTCGTAGATCGGCAGCAGATGTTTGTTCGTGACTTTGGTCAGCGGCCGCAGCCGCGTGCCCAAACCGCCCGCGAGAATTACGCCTTTCATTTACAGGCGCTCCGCCCGAGTCTTATCTATGCGCATATTGTCTCTTGTAATAGTCCAGAAATTCGCCGGACTTGAGCGGGCGCCACCAATCCTCGTTGGCTTGATACCAGGCGATGGTTGAGTGCAGGCCGTCTTCGAACGCCACGCGCGGCGACCAGCCGATACCATGGGCCTTCGTCGAATCGACCGCGTAGCGGCGGTCGTGACCTTCACGGTCGGCGACGTGGCGCACGTGCGTCTTCATCGCGCGTCCGCAACCGGAAACCAAACGTTCGGTAATGCTCAGGTTGGTGTGCGGATTTCCGCCGCCCAGATTGTACACGTTACCGACGTCGCCGTGTTCGAGCACGTGCATGATGCCGCGCGCATGGTCCTCGACGTGGAGCCAGTCGCGAATCTGCAGCCCGTCGCCATAGACGGGAACGGTCTGATCGTCGATGAGGTTGGTGATGAAGAGTGGGATCAGCTTTTCGGGATATTGATACGGACCATAGGTGTTGCTGCCGCGCGTGATCATCACCGGCACATTGAATGTCGTGTGATAGGCGAGGACTTGCAGATCGCCGCCGGCTTTTGAAGCCGAATACGGACTGCGCGGGCACAGCGCATCGGACTCCGCCGATTCACCCGCGGCCACGTCCCCGTACACTTCGTCGGTCGACACTTGCAGGTAGCGCGGAATGTTGCGTTCGCGTACCGCCTCCAACAGCACGTGCGTGCCGAGAATATCGGTGCGCAGAAACTGCTCGGGATCGAGGATCGAGCGATCGACGTGCGTTTCCGCCGCAAAGTTGACGATCGCGTCGACGCCGGACCCAATCGCGTCGCGAACGGCGTCCGGATCGCAAATGTCGCCGTGCGCGAACTGATAGCGTCCGTTTACCTCGACGTCGCGCAGGTTGGCCGGATTGCCCGCATAGGTCATCGCATCGAGGTTGACGATCTCGAGGGTGGGATATTCGCGTAATGCAAGACGGACGAAGTTCGATCCGATGAACCCCAAACCGCCGGTTACCAGCCATCGCATCGGCGCCGTCATACCTTCTGTATGAGCATATACACGCTACCTTGATCCTCCACGTCGGGGTTTCCCGCGAGGTGGTTGAACTCGGCGTCGAGGATGCGGTAGCCCTCGGACTGGACCATGTTGACGAATGACTGCGGACTATACCGGCAGCCGAAGGTCAAGCCCGGTGCAGGCGAGACGAAGTAGTCAGGGTCGTTATTTGCGCCGGTGACAACGGTCTGCACGATCAGATAGCGGCGCGCGAGATTGTACGACTTGCGCAACACCTCGATCGGGTTTTCGACGTGGTAGAGGCCGCCGATGTTGGCGACGACGTCGTAGGCGTTGTGTTCGTTGATCGTCTGCACGTCTCGCTGCTCGAACTGGACGCGCAAGTTGAGCCGTTGCGCGATATCGAGCATCCGATCGCTCCAGCCGTCGCGGTTGTTGTCGATCCCGACCGCGGGACTCGCACCGATGAAATTGGCGAGCATCGTGTAATAGCCGTCGGCGCAGAACAACTCGCAAAACGACGGTGCATCGAAGTACTGTTCGCGCGTCTTACCGATCGCGAGCGAAATGTACCCCAGGAGGATCGCCTCTTTGCAGATCTGGTTGATCCTGAATTGCTCCAGCTGCTTGTTCGCCGCGCCGAAGAGCCGGTAGGAGTGGTAGAGCGGGCCGAGATCGTCGAGAACGTGAGGATCCATCCGAGAGATTTTCGGCCCGGGCGGCGCCCCGGTTGAGGACGCCGCCCGCGCCGGCTAGATTTGCTGGATCATCTTCCAGATGGCCTCGACCTGCGGGCCTTCATTGGATGCGTACGCGGTACCGGTGTAATCCCACCAATCCCAGCAGCCAAGGGAGTTCCCCGTCGAGGGTATGGCCTGCGGGTAGAGGACGATGATGCTATTGGTGTCGGCCCATTCGTTGAGACCGGATTTGGTCACGAAGGTCGTGCCGATGTAGTATTCGCCCTGCTCGCAGCCGTGCAGCGCGACGACGAGTTTGCACGCCGAGCCGCTCGCGCAGTTC
>PMUE01000257.1 GCA_003167055.1 Vulcanimicrobiota bacterium
CGTGTACAGCGCGCAGGGCGATTATATCGGCGCGTTTGCCGGTCAGACCACAACGTTCGTGGCCTACAATCAGGATGGAAGTTCCAACGTCACGCCAGTGCTCCAAGACGATGGTGTCACAGCCGACAATGAGGCGGCAGCCTACCAGGCATTCACCGTCGGCCCAGTCACCTCGGGCGACTACACAAACCTTCGCCAAATCAATGTCGCTATGTCCGCATATCTTCTGAGTCAAGCAACGCCGAGTTCAATTGGGAATGCGGTCGACCTCACTGACGAAGGCCAAGGCACGTTGGAGGGCCTTATCGGCATTGACTCAGCTACCGGGCAATTCGCACTTGAGGAGCCGAGCAGCAATAACGATGTCATCGTCGACCTAAATAGCGCGCTTGAGACTGAGGGATTTAGCGCGAGCACGCTAGCCAATGACGCGAGCCTGGAGGAGAGCTCGAGCCCCCTTTCCCAGGCAAATTTCGCGGCTTTGCAGACACTTGCTGCGGCACTGGATACGGCCGCCAATTTTGTCACGGACATATCGCAATTGTCCACACAGCAGATTCAGGCACTCACGGGGACTCAAATCGCCAGCTTGTCCGCTACACAAATTGACGGCCTGTCGCAAGAGCAGATTGCTGCTCTAACTCCAACACAGATCGCCAGCCTTACTAGCGGCGAGCTTCAGCAGCTCTCGCAGTGGCAGTGGGACGGCTTTACCGCTGCGCAGCTTAAGGAGCTTTCCATAGCGCAACTTTCCGGAGCGTCGTTGCCAGGAATCTCACCCACCGCTCTCAATCAATTGAGCGAATCACAAATTGCCAGCCTGCAAAGTATCCCGAACTTGGGCTCGGGTGTCAGCGAGCTGTCCGCAACGACCCTACAAAGTCTAACGTCGGCCCAGTTCTCGCAGCTATTCGCAACCGGCGCGGACACGGCCGAATGGCTTACCGCAACACAAGTCTCATTCCTCACTGGTCCAATGGTATCGGAACTCGGTTCAGCGGTCTCCGAGTTCGGCCCAAGCCAGGTAGCAGCTCTCTCATCGGCTGGATTGGCCGCGCTCAGCGGTTCGCAAATTTCGAGTTTGAGCGATGTCGGTCTGATTGGTCTAACGAGCTCGCAAATTGCATCGCTAACAACGGCGCAAGTGGCCGAGTTCGGTGCAAACAGTTTCGGGAACCTCAGCGCGCAACAGGTCGCAGACTTCAGCGCGGCACAGCTGGCGGCGCTGAGTCCCGCCGCGATCAGCAGCCTGAACTGGATTAATGTGCAAGGTCTCTCGCCAGAGACCCTTGCGGCGATGAGTCTCGCGCAGATAGCGGCCATTACTCCCTATACACTTTCGAGAATCTCTAGTGCTCAGCTTGCGAGTCTGACGCCGTCGCAGATCTCGGCGTTGACCACGTCGCAAGTAGCGGCGCTTGGTGACTTGCAGGTCTCATCGCTCAGCGACGCACAAGTCGGCGCGCTGTCCTCCGCACAATTAGGGGCGCTGAATACGAACCAGGTCGCGCAGTTCACTGCGGCACAGTTCGCGTCGCTAACGAGCGCTGCTATCGGTGGTCTTACAACCGCGCAGCTAGACTACGTGTGGCTCCCATGGCTTAGCCCGGCGCAGGTAACTGGTCTATCGACAAGCACGATCGCCGGAATGTCCACGCCGGAGATCACGTGGTTGTCGGACGCGCAGTTCGGCGCACTGACAGCGGAACAGATTTCGGCGCTGACGGCCGCTCAGGTCAGCCAAGTTTCAGGGGGACAGCTAGCTTCGCTAGGTAGCGTCCAACTCGGAGGGCTTTCAAGCGCGCAGATCGCCGCCCTCTCCGCTACGCAGCTTGCCGCGTTCTCCGATTCGCAATTGGAGTCGTTTAATGCAGCCCAGATTGCAGCGATTTCTAATGGACAACTTTCCGCCGTTTCGGTTGATCAAGTTCAATCATTGGAGAACGCTGCGATTACCGACGGCCTGGTTGCGGACGCTACCGGAATCCAAGGACTAGCCAATCCGATCGGCCCGGTTGAGCCGACGGGGCAAATGACGGTCCAGAACGTTACCAATCAGTTGCAACAGGATCAGGGGTTCTTAACAGCCGCACAAGCAGCATTGACGAGCTACCCACCTGGATCTGCCCCTGGACCAGGCTACTTTTCGACGGTGACGCAGATCTCCGGAAACCAATGGCAGGTCGGTTCGACAGTATATACATATGACAATAACGGGAATCTGGAGTCCTCGGTAACGACCGAGAACAACGGTTCTCAATTGACGCTTAACTACCAAAATGGTGCTTTTACCGGAGGCCAGATTCAGTCTAGTGACGGAGTACTAACCGATAACCCCAACATCACGGTAGGAGCAAACAACACGATGGTCATCGATCAGTCGAATCCGCTTTGGAATTCGATCACGGTCGTGAGTACGGGATCAGGTCCGCAGGTCGTAGCTTCAGGCTACGAACTCAATGGCCTCATATCTTCTGTATTCAACACCAATCAGAGCTCTGAGGGCGAGGGCTTTACGCTGGGGCAAGACGCGGAAGACGCTGGTGCGGAGCAGGCTGCGGAGGCCAGTGGTTCGACTACTGCTGCAGGTGTCGCACCCGCGCTCCCCTACATTGGCCTAATGCTCGGATCTTTTGATAGCTATTATTCGTTCAACGTAACGGGCGCGAGCGGGACTCAAGTTTCGGTGAGCGAGGGCGTTCTCAGTTCGAGTGCCACGATTTCGAATCCGGGCGGCAACGGCAACTCTGCCTACGACATCAATATTAACGTGGATGCCGTGGGTGATGTCGACGAAACGATCTTAATCCAGGCTCCCGACGGCAGCGTCTCGACGGAAGAGTTGAACTACACCGAGAGCGATGATGAGACGCAGGAGACTACGACCATTGACGGGACTAGCCAGACGCAGACGGTGAGTGGAAATCAAACGGACGGGATCCCAACTCTGCAGACGCTTCCGACGAACCTTCTGTCGGGAGGAGGCAGCGGCGGCAGTACTGCAGTCCTAAGTCCGGACCAAGTGTTCTCACTTAGCATGGCGGCAGAGTCGATGAGCGACTTTGAGTCGATGAGCCAATCGGGAGACTTCACGATTGACAATTCCCAGACTACTCAACTGCCAATTACGCTGTAGCATCGGGCTGGCAGCCCTGATCTTCGTGGCGGCGCCTTCACCTGGCGTCGCCACTGCTGTTGCGGATGGGGTTCCTTCTGGGTGCACGCCAGGTGTGACCATCGTTCTGCACGCGACCTACCAGTCGTTCAACGAGGTGACGATTAGTGTGGATGCCGAGCGCATTGAAGAGCGGTACTCGTCACACGGGCTCGACTATGGTCTGGTCACAGGATCTGATACGCAAACAGCGTGGCGTCTCGATGAGAATGGCGTCGAGAGCGAGGACGCTGGAGATGCAAAGCGCGACTTCATGACTCTTCGTTCGGTGCTGTGCGGCGATCTGCCGCCGAGCGGAACCGCTCCCGGCGGTTGGCCGGTGGTAGTGGAGCGAGATCCCAGTAGTGGATTGATTACGAGCGTCTCGTATGAGGAGCACGGCTCTCCGCAAAATATCCAGATAGAGCACTACGGAAGGCTGACCAACGGCGCGGCCGTCCCCACAGCATGGCGGGTAAATAACGGCCAAGCAGTCGTCGTGACTGAGGAGAGCCTTGCACGAGGACCGGTCGCATCGGACAGAGCGGCGTGGCCACCGATGCATGCCGACGTACGAGACAGCGTTACTCCCCTGCGCGCGAGCGGTGCAAGATTCGCACTTGACGGCAGCGCTAGCGGAATTCCAGTTACTTGCATGATTGATACCGGTGCTACTATTTTCGCCGTGTCGAGCGACTTGGCGAACCTGATCGACACGAAGGATTCGTCGCAGACGATTACCTATCGGATCGGGGGATACGGCGCGATGCAGACGGGTAGAATTGGGTCGCTTACAGTTGCCGGCTCGTCTTTTACGCGGCCAGTCGTTCACGTCGATGACCACCTACCCCCTCGCACCGTTCTCTGTGGCGCGGACTACCTCGAGAAGGTGCGTCTGCGCTTAGATTTTGTCTCCCATCAGGCGAAGGTTTCAATTGGGCGTCCGCATGCCTGCGCGTCCGGCTGCGTCCCGATCGACCGATCTGGCGTCGCTCACGGCTCGGCAACGATCGGCGGTCGGACCCTTCAGGTGCTGTTCGACAGCGGCTACGCGGGATCGATACGTATGCCTCCTACGACGTTTGCGACCATCAATTACTCGAACATGGCGGGAACGGCGAGTTACTGTGGCTCCACAACGTTTCAAGTGGAAGTCTCGTTCGGTGGAGAGAAGAGCGTCGCGAGCGTATGTCCGGTGACGGTCGACTCGAGAATCCCAATTGCCGTCGGGGCCCTGGCCCTTGCCACGTATAGTGCTGTCGTGATCGACTATCCTGACCACCTCTTGCAGTTCACAAAATGATCAGGTAGGGTCGCGGACGAGGAGGCTCCGAATGTAGCGCAGTATTTAGTCGAGTGGAGCAGTATATTGCTCCGCTTGATTGCGTCTGGAGGTTTCCGTGGGCTCTTCGTTCGGTACCCGGCTCTGCGGCGTGCTGGCGACGCTCATCCTCTCGACAAGTTTTCCGGGTACGGCGTTCGCCGATGCGCTCTCGCCCGCGCAGGTGACAAGGATCGGCGCGATTGTGCAAACAGCCCTGGCGCAGCAACATCTGGTCGGCGTCGAAGTTGCGGTCGGGCGCAACGGCACGACGCTGTTCACCAAGGGCTACGGGCTGCGAGATAAAGCACAGAATTTACCGGTTACCGCGAGCACGGTATTTCCCATCGGTTCGATTAGTAAGCAATTCACGGCGGCCTGCGTGATGCTGTTGGTGCAGCAAGGCAAAATCGATCTCAATGCCAAGCTCGCGACCTATCTTCCGAACGTGCCGCATTCGTCAGAAATCACCGTGCGCGAGATCCTCGACCAAACCTCTGGCCTTCCCGATTACGTCGAAAACAAACCGTTGATCACCGCATTGTTTGGCGGGACGTGGATGACCCACGAGCCTTTTGCCTACTACGTCAACTTGACGCGCGGCATCCCGCTCGAGTTCAAGCCCGGCACGAAGTGGAAGTACAGCAACACCAACTACATGGTGGCAGGCATGCTGGTGGCGAAGGTTAGCGGCGAGCCCTACGAGCGGTTTCTCACGCAAAATATTTTCGAGGCGCAAGGCTTGACGTCGATGCAATATCTCACCTGGTCGATTCCGGCGGGCACCAACGTCACGCGCGGTTACAACTATGCCAAAGGCGCGTATACGCTGGTTCCGCGCTACGACATGTCGTGGGGCGGCTCCGCCGGCGCGATCGCCTCGACGGCGTCAGATCTCGTAAAGTGGGACGGCGCGTTCTTCGGCGGCAAGGTGATCTCGCCGAGCAGCGTCGAGATTGCCACCACGCCACCGCGCCATATTTCGATGGGCATGCACGCCGGACATACGCAGAGCAACATTGCCGATGGCTACGGCTTTGGCTGGGTTGCGGGCCACGATGAAGGCCGGCGCATCGTCTGGCACAACGGCGGGCTCATCGGTGCGCGCGCGATGAATGCGGTGTTTCCCGATGACGGGCTCGAAATCGTGATCCTCACCAACGCGACAACCGCCGATCCCGAAGCGATCTCGCTGCGCATTGCGCGGCTGCTCTATGCCCAATAAACGATTGCGCATCTTCACCGCGACCCTGGTCACCGAAACGAATACGTTCTCGCCGATTCCCACCGGCGCGAAGGCCTTCGATCGCAGTCGGGCGCAATCGGACGTTGCCTCGATGTCGGCCTGGCGCGAAGCGGGTGAGCGCGATGGAAACACGGTGATCGAGAGCATCGTCGCGATCGCGCAGCCGGCCGGCCCTACGGTTCGCGCGGTCTATGAAGGCCTGCGCGACGAGTTGCTCGAGGATCTGCGGCGCGCGCTGCCGGTCGACGTGATGCTGCTCTATTTGCACGGCGCGATGGTGGCCGACGGCTATGACGACTGCGAAGGCGACGTGCTGCAGCGCGCTCGCGCGATCGCCGGTGAGCGCACGGTTATCGGCGCCGAACTCGATCTCCATTCGCATCTCACCGCGACGATGCTCGCCAATGCCAATGCGATCGTCGCCTACAAAGAATATCCACATACCGATATCGTCGATCGCGCGCGCGATCTGTATCGTATCTGCGTCGATGCGGCAAACGGTCGCACGCGGCCGGTGATGGCGGTGTACGATTGCAAGATCGTCGGCATGTTTCCAACCACCGCGCAGCCGCTGCGCGCGCTGGTCGACGAAATGTCGGCCCGCGAGTGCGACGGGATTCTTTCGCTCAGTCTGATTCATGGGTTTCCGTGGGGCGACGTGCCCGAAGCCGGCGTGAAGATGCTGGCGATTGCTGACGGCGACGCCGCGCTCGCGCGACGCACGGCCGAAGAGTTTGGACAGCGTTTTTGGGCGATGCGCCGCGAGGCACTTTTAAACGCGACCCCGCTTGACGAAGCGCTCGACGCGGCGCTCGCCACGCCGGGTGGCCCGGTGGTTCTCGCCGATGTCGCCGACAATGCGGGCGGTGGCGCGCCGGGTGACAGTACCTACCTGCTGCGCGCGCTGCTGGAACGCGGGATCGATAGCGTCGCAACCGGCACATACTACGACCCGATCGCGGTCGACGCGTGCTTCGAAGCCGGTGTGGGCGCGACGATCGATCTGCGCTTTGGGGGCAAACTCGGCACAGCGTCAGGCGATCCGATCGATGCACGCGTCGAGGTCATGCGCCTGCTGGACGCGCACGAGCAGGACTACATGGACGATTCGCGCCCGGTTTTGTTCGGGCGCAGCGCCTGGATCCGCACGCGCGGCATCGACGTCGTGCTGGTCTCGGCACGAACACAGGTCTTTGCGCCCAATGCATTCACCGGTCTCGGCATCACGCTCGACGATAAGAAGCTCATCGTCGTCAAATCCTCGCACCACTTTTGGGGAAAGTTTGCACCGATGGCGAAACGAGTCATTCACGTCAGTGCCCCCGGCGCACTAACGGTCGACTTTGCTGCGATCGGCTACCGGAGGCGCGACCTACACTATTGGCCTCGGATCGATACGGAGTTGTAGTATGCCACGACGGCCTGCGAAGGAAGCCCCGAAAACCAAAGCGCCCGCGCTGCCCGATGTCGGCACGATTCTCAAGCGACTGCGCGATCGTAACGGTGTCACCGTGCGCGATTTGGCGAAGGCCAGCGGCCTCTCCGCGTCGTTCATTCGTGCGGTCGAACGCGGCGATTCCGACATTTCGCTTGGGCGTCTAGCGAGGCTCGCGCAGTTCTTCGAATACGATCTAGGCTCGTTTCTCGGCTACTCGGCCCAGCTCTCGCGGCCCAACTTCGTAACCGCGCAGACGCGCAAGAAGGTCCCCCGCGGCCGCGGTATCGACTACGAAGCGCTGCATCTTCCCGGCATCGACTTGGACTTCATCATGGTCAAGCTCGAGCCGCATTCCAAATTCAGAAATGAAATGACGCACGAGGGCATCGACGTCGTCTACGCCGTCGAAGGCAGCATCGTGCTGGTCGTTGACGGCGTCGACTACCCGATGGAGACCGGCGATTGCTGCGCGTTCTCCGCGGCGTACCCGCATCTCTTGCGTAATGATTCCGGCCGGCGCGCGACCGCCGTGTCCATCACGACCGGCCGGATGTACTAACGCGCCTCGAACACTACGGTGTTCACCGCATCGATCACGACGTCGGGACGATCGAATTGAATGTAGTGGTCACTGCGCACAAGCAGGTAACGCCCGCGCGTCGAGAGCGCGGCGATGCGCATGTGGGCGCGGCGCCACACGGGTTCGAACTGTAGCAGCGATGCGCGTAACGCCGGCGGCATTTGGTCTTCACCGTGCGTGGTGGCGGTGAGCACGACCAGCGGCAGATCGCCGAGCGACCCCGTCCGCGTTCGAACTTCGCGCTGGCTCTCCGTCAAGTTCTGCATCTCCGAGACGACGGCGCCGTACGGTGCGGGCTTGCGCGCTTGAGTTTTGACCGCTGCAACGAGCGCGGGCGTCACGCCGTTGTTCGGCTGCGAGCTGATGCCCCACAGCAGGTTGAAGCAATCCGGGCGGGGCGCGCGTGCGCACTTTTCCACCGCGGCGACTTGATCATCCATTAACGATTGCACCGCCGGCGGAATCGCGACGTCGGCCGCAGTACCGTCAACGAGCACGAGACCGGCCACGTCGTGGCGATACAGCTCGGTGAACGCCTGCACATCGAGTCCGCCGAACGAATGTCCGACGAGCACGTAGGGTGCGGGCAGGTTCGCCGCGTGTAGAAGGTCGTGCAACTCGCGCGCGATCGCAAAGGACGTGCGCGGCGAAGACGCCGGGTCACTAAAGCCGTAGCCCGCGCGATCGTAGGCGCAGACGGTGGTGCGCGACGCGAGCCGTTGCTGAATCGGCATCCACGCCGGCGACCAATCGCCGACGCCGGCATCGAGCACGACGACGGGACGTCCCGACCCTTGGCAGACGAGGTTCAAGCGATGCCCGTCAACGCTGATGCGCCGGCCAGGCACCGCGTAGGCGTTCGCCGCCGGCGATGCCGTCGCGATCGCGGCGGCCAGCAGAAGGTGGAGCAACGGTGGCTAGAAGTTCGTCACGAAGTTTACGAGCTGCAGATGGATGAACAGCCAGATGCCGTAGAGCCCCGCGAGCGCCACGATGATCTCACCGAGGCGAACGAGCCAGCCGCCCGGTCCGCGCGTGACGCGAATCGCCGCCTCGGCAATCATCGCGAGCCCTCCGATGACCGCGATCACGCCGATCACGTAGAGCACCAGAAGATTACCCGGAAGCGACGGCGAGAGAATCGCGGCCTCGTTCGAGAGCAGCATCGGCCAGCCGATGAGCGCGACGAGGAAGGCCACGGCGCCGATCCGCGCGATTGCGTGAATGATGTTCACGTTCNNGTGCGCCGCGCGATCCACGCCCCGAGTCGAATGAGCAGCGAGAGCACGATGACGCCGACGAAGAGCATGATTCCCGTCTTGAGCGCACCCAGCGTTGCAAGGCCGCGAACGCGTTGTTCGACCGACACCATGTTGACGTAATCGGAAGCCCACGAGTTCACGTTCTCGTCCGCGTCGGTGCCGAAGACGAGGTGCGATTGGCCATTAACCTGGCGATAGCGCAGCGGGCCGACCTCGCGCCACTTAAACGGATTGCCGGCAGCGTCTTTGAGCCCGCTGACCTCGATCGTGCCGTCGGGATTGGCCGTTACTTCGCTCTGACCCAGTGCGTACACGAACGCAAGTGCGCGCGCGACGCGACGGCTGCTGAGGTAGTAGCCGGTAACACGCGCGGCGTCTTTTTTCGGATCGGAGACCGTTGCTTCGTTCGGCGGCGTGTACGGATAGTAGCGATCCAGAAATGCCTTGAAGAGATTGTTGCGGACGTCTTCGACCGCGCCTTCCTTCCCTGGTGAGTTGAACGAAACGAAGAAGCCGACACCCTTGGCCGGGATCAAGTGCAGATCGCTGTGAAACGCAACGGTGTCACCGCCGTGTCCGACAATCGTCAACCCATTGAAGTCGTCTTGATAGAAACCGAGATCGAAGCCCGGCAGACCTTTTTCCTCGGGAACTTGCGGCGTCCACATTTCTTTGATCGTTGCGGGCTCGAGCAGCGCATAGCCGTCGTAGGTCCCGCCGTTCAGATACGCGAGCATGAAGTGCGACATGTCGATGCCGGTCGAGGTCGATGATCCCGCCGGCGCCGTGTCGACGAATTCAAACGGCTTGACCTTGCCGTCGACGTAGCCCGTCGCCATCAGCGGCGCGAGATTCGCCGGCAGCGGCTGCTCGAAGGTCGAATGCACCATCTTGAGCGGCGCGAAGATATGCTTGGCGACGTAATCTTCGAACTTCTCGCCCGAGATGCGCTGCACGATATATCCCGCGAGCGTCGCGCCGTAGTTCGAATATGCGATCACTTCGCCCGGCGGAAAGATCCGGGTCGGCAGACGCCGCTTGAGGTACACGTCGATCGGCAGCACCTGCTCTTTGTTATCGACGAGCAGGTCGCGCACGGTCTCTTCAAAGCCCGGCGAGTGCGTCATGAGATTGCGCATCGTCACCGGCTTGCCGTCGAAGGGCGGAATCGTGAAGTCGATGTACTTGTTCACGTCCGCGTCGAGATCGATCTTGCCCGCCTGCACCAGCTGCATCACTGCCGTCCAGGTAAAGAGTTTCGAGACTGAACCTGGCCGGAAGAGCGTCGTATCGGGATTTACCGGGCGCCTTGTCTTGAGGTCGGCGTAGCCGTAGCCTTTGGCGAAGAGCAGCTTTCCGTCTTTGACGACGACGATGACGCCGCCCGGAATGCCCGCGCGATGGAGCGCGTACGGAAAGAGGCCGTCGTAAAACGTCGCGAGATCCTGCGAGGGCATCGCGGGTGTTGTCGGTGCGCTAGTGGTCGCCGCCTGAACGGAGGTCCCGAGGAGATTGAGCGCAAGCAGCAGCGCGCTGAAAAAGCGAATCATGTTACGAAGCGTCCTCTGTGGGCGGGCGGAGTTCGAGTTTAGAAGTTGGTCACGAAATTGACTAGACCGAACGAGAGGAAGAACCAGATCGCGTAGACGGCGGCGAGACCCACCACGATCTCGCCCACCCGCACGAGCCAGCCGCCGGGGCCGCGCAGCACGCGCATGACGGTCTCCACCAGGATGCCCAAACATCCGATGAGGGCAATGAGGCCGAGCGTGTAGAGCACTTCCAGCTTGGCGGCAAACGATCCCGAGAGCGCAGCCGACGGGTTCGAAACCACCATCACCCATGCAAGCAGCGTGATGACGAACATTACCGCGCCGATGCGTGCGACCAGATGGACCCATTGCTCGCCGCGTGAAAGATTGAGCGACAGGCCAAGACGCCGCCGCGCGATCCATGCACCGAGACGGATGAGCAACGATAGGACGAACACCACGATCGTGCAGAGCAAGAGGTTCTTGACCGAGCCCATGGTTCGCAGGCCGTTGACGCGCAATTGCATTTCGACCGGGATGAAGTCGTCGCTCGTCCACGAGATCACGTTGCCGTTTGCGTCAGTGTTGAACTTTAGGTGGGCTTGCCCGTTGACTTGTTGGTAGTAGAGCGGACCGACCTCGTGCCAGCGCAGCGGATTGCCGGCCGCATCTTTGAGCATGCTGACGGTGATCGTGCCGTTGGGAAGCGCGTCGACGGTGCCTTGACCGAGCAGATAGATGAAGCGCAAGGCGCGATCGACACGACGGCTCGACTCATACCAGCCGGCGACGCGCGAAGCATCCGCCTTGGCCGTTGCGACCGTCGGTTCGGCTTTCGCTGTGTACGGATAATAGCGGTCGAGGAACGTGCGGAAAAGCTGCGTGCGAACGACCTCGACTCCACCCGCTTTGCCGGCGCTGTTGAAGGCCATGAAGATGCCGACGTGATCGACCGGGAGCAGATGAAGATCGCTGTGGAACCCTTCGAGGTCGCCGGCATGCGATACGACGGTCTGCCCATTGCGGCTCTCTTGATAGAAGCCGAGATCAAAACCGTTGAGGTTCGTTCCCGGGCCCGGCTCGATTTGGCGGGTCCACATTTCGCTGATCGTGGCCGGCTTGAGCAACTGGTAGCCGTTGTACGTGCCGCCGTTCAAGTAGGCGAGCATGAAATGCGTCATGTCGGTTCCGGTCGCGCTCGACGAGCCTGCCGGTTCAGCTTCGACGATTTCGAATGGGATCGGCTTGTCGCTCGAAGCCTGGCGGTATCCTTGGGCCATGTCCGGCGCGAGCGACGCCGGCAGGGGCTGCACGAAGGTCGAGTGCGCCATCCGCAGCGGTTTGAAAATATGGTTTGCGACGTACTGATCGAACGGAACGCCCGAGACGCGTTGCACGATGTAGCCGGCGAGCGTGGCGCCGTAGTTTGAATACGCGATCACCGTACCCGGCGGGTAGATCGCGTTAGGCATTTTCTTGATCAGATACTCGCGTATCGGATAGAGCTCGCTCGATTTCTGGAGAATGAGGTCGCCCGCGACATCTTCCCAGCCCGGCGTATGCGTCATGAGATTGCGCATCGTGATCGGTTTGCCGAACTTCTCGGGGATCTTGAAATCGATGTACGTGTTGACGTCGGCGTCAAGGTTGATCTTGCCCGCCTGCACCAGCTGCATGACCGCGGTCCAAGTGAAGAGTTTGGATACGGAGCCCGGCCGGAACATCGTCTGATCCGGAATGACCGGCGTGCGTTTGGCGAGGTCGGCATAGCCGTAACCATGACTGAAGATAACCTTGCCGTCTTTGACCACGACGACCACTGCGCCGGCGATGTCGTCGCGATGAATCGCGTACGGTATCAGTCCGCCGAAGAACGCGTTGAGGTCTTGTGTGGTCATCGCGGGCGCCGTTGGCGCGCCGCCGGTTGCTGCTTGCACCGAGCCGCCGAAGAGGCTCAGCGCAAGCAGTGCGCAGACGAATCGAATCAGCAATTAGAAGTCCTGCGTGAGAATGAGACGGATGGTCGTCGGGCCATAGTTGCCGCCCGGCGTCGGCGAGTAGTAGATCGGACCCGAAGGGCCGGTCGCACCCTTGATGAGCGGCAGGGGAATACCGTTGAAGTAACTTGGGTACGGCTGCGAGTTCGCGCCGAGAATGTGGTCGGCGGAGACTTGCAACTTCGTACCGCGATCGTTGAGATGGAAGCGCACGTTGGCCCCAAGCACGTAGAACGGCGGCTCGTTGAACGGGTTATTGTTGCCGAAGAACGTCAGGCCGAGATTGTAGTACTGACCGAAGTGCCCGTTCCAGTTCAGCTCGCCATACGCGCTCGCATAGGGCACGCGACCGCTGCCGACACCGTTCTGACCCAGGAGCAAGCCCGTCGGCTGGCCGCCAAAGTTCGTCTCGGGTATCACGCCGGTGTTGATGTCTTCCGTGCAGCCCGGTCCCGGGTTCGCACAGTAGAAATACTGCGGCAGGTTGTAGGTAAACGCGCGCTGCAGCGAGCCTTGGAATCTATAGCCGAGACCGTATTGCGGCACGTGATTCACCGCCAGCTCGATGCCTTCGTAGCGCGCCTGCCCGAGGTTCGCCTCTTTCGAGATGTAACAGGGATACAGACCAGCGCCCGGGCACCCGGCCGCTGTCGCGTCAGGCGTGCTCAGCAACTCGGTCTCGGGCAAAAACAGGTTGTGCAGTTGCGTGAAGTAGAGATCGGCCGAGACCGAGGTCGCCCGTGCAATACGCTGATCGACACCGATGTCGTAGCTCCAGGCAGTCTCCGAACTGATGTCGCCGTTATTCGTGTTCAAAATGAACCCGAGCGCCGGCACACCGCCGATGACGTAGCTCCAGCTGCTGGGCGTCGCGTCTCCCGATATCAGCCCCATGTATGGCGGTGCGACCGACCCGCCGGTTGAGAAGCGAAACGACGTGTTGTTGTTCGGTTGCCAGGTCAGAGCCGCGCGCGGCTCGTTGTACGAGTGCGAGGAGTCTCCCCACGTTATGCCGCCGTCCGGCGAAAAGTGGCTCTGATAGTTGATGTCGTAGTCGGCCAGATCCAACAGCACTTTCGGCCCGAGCGTCATGCTGTCGCGCAATGATAATGTCGAGAAGGTCTGATTCGAACCCGGAGCCGGCGCGTTGCTGACAAGGCCAACGGAGGGCTCGTCCTCAAGGGCCGACGAGGATTGACTGGAGCGATCGTAGGCCGCGGTGAGCGTGTTATTGCCCAGCAGCTCCTGAATTTCGACGGTTTCGCCGTTCATGGTGTCGTTCGAGGAGACGTATGCTCCCTGAGCGACTGAAGAGAAGGTCACGTCCCCACCGTTGAACGTCGTCATCGTCGGCTGAACGCCGGTGCCGCCGCATCCGGTCGCGACGTTATAGTACGCGTCGCCAACCGGACAGAGTGGAAGCGCACCATAGGTTTGCATCGTGTAGCCGAGCGTAGTTCCCCCGGGCGATCCCTCTGACGTATAGCCGTTCAACGAACCCGTGTAGTAGCGCGCGAGCACGGTTCCCGTGCTGCCGAGCGTGGTGCGGAACTCACCTTGGAAAAGGTTCTGCTGCGTCCAGGTGTATCCCATACCGTTGACCGAGCTGAGGTCGAAGGGAATCGCAGAACCGCACGCAGGGCCGCCGGACGCGCAGTTGTACGTCGCTCCGGTATAGGGCGCTCCGGTAAGTCCGTTGTAGCAATTCCCTACGCCCGCTGCGCTGCCGCAGGGCGCGAAGTACATGAACGGCAGTCCGGTGCCGGCAACGTTGTCCGTATTGTACGTTCCTGAGGCATCCCCGTTCCCGACCATGGACTGTCCGCCGAGATACGAGAGCTTAAACGAGGTGTTGTTCGAAAAGTTGAAGACGATCTTCGCGAGCTCTGCGGTCGAGTGGTAGCCGGTGTCCGATTGAAAACAGCAGCCTACGACCGGCTCGGAAAAGGTTTCCGATAGGCCGTACGGTGCCCAGGCTGCCGGTGGTCCACTTTCTCCAAGCGGCAACCCCCCGATGACCTGCGTGCCTGCTCCGGAATTCACGTTGTACACCGAGAGGTTTCCGGTAGGACCGACCGCTAAGCCCGTGTTGCCGTACAGCGGAATCGCAGAAGCACTGAAGCGGAAGTTCTGGAGCGGGCCGGGCGCGCCGTCGGTCACATAGCCGAACGCGTAGCCGATCTTGTGGTTCTTCGTCTGACCCGTGCCCTTGAAGCCGACCGAGACACCGCCCCACTTATCGTCGCCGAAGAATCCAGTGAACTTGTTCGTCAGCGTTGGATCGAGGGTGCGGTAGTTCACGGTGCCGTTGATCGCGTAGTTGATCTCTGCCGGCATCGAGCCCGGACCTTTGACGAGTTCGACGTTGTCGAGCAGGAACGGGTTGACGAGGGTGGGAGAGAACGTGCCCGCCGAACCCACCGAGACCGGGTGGCCGTCGATCAGCGACTCCGTTTCGTACGGAAGCGCGCCGCGGATCTGCGGGGTCTGGATCGAGCCGGGCGAGGCATTGTTGTTCGGATTGCCGTTATTGGGGTTGTACGGTGTCAGGAAAATGCCCGGTGTTTGGTTGAGCACCTGCGTGACCTGCTGAGTGCCCTGATCCTCGAACACCTGCCCGCTAATCGTGTCGATGGCGGCGCTCGACGTGTTGATCTGCGCGACGCCCGGCGCGTGTGTCGAGACCGACGCGATCGTCTTGAGCGTAGAGAAGGACGCCTGCGCGAGCGTCACGTTCTCCGTTACCGTCTCGCCGATGAACGCGGCGACGTTGTCGTCGCGATAGGCGCTGTAGCCGGCTTTCGTTATCTGCAGGGAGTAGAGTCCCGTCGGGACCGCGAGAAAGTTAAAGTTACCTTGCGCGTCGGTCGTCGTCGAAAGACGGGTGGGGCCGCTAAGCTCCACTTGCGCGGCGCTCAGCGGCGCTCCGTTCGACGCGTGCACCGAGCCGGTGACGGTGGCTGTCGTGGCGGCGTTCACCGCGAGTGGCGCTGCCGCGAAGATTGCGGCCAGCACGAGGGTCGTTGCGCGGGAGATCAATTGACGCATCGCTCTTGCTCCATAACGGTAAGCAGGGCACCTGAATTAAACTTCGCCATTTAAGGCCATATTATGAGCCTCCTCCAAAAAACTGTCTCCGGGAGCAAAATTTTGCTCCAGCGCGGGAGGGGCTGTTCGTGGACCCCCCGTAGAACGGCGCATGAGGCAGTGTGCCGCGGTACTCGTGTGTTTGGTCACGCTGGCATTTGCCGCGTGTACGACGCAGCACGGCCGCGAGCGCCACGGGGCGGACACCCTCATTTTTGCCGTGCAGAAAGAGCCGATCTCGCTCAATCCGCTGCTGCTCGAAGGCATCGACGCCTACACCTATAGCGAGATCCTATATGCGAATCTGACCAAATATGACGCCGATGGCCGCTCGGTGCCGGATCTTGCGAGCGTCGTTCCGACGCTCGCCAACGGCGGCGTAGCTACTGATGGTAAGCGCGTCACCTACCATCTGCGCCACGGGGTTCGCTGGCAAGACGGTTCGCCGTTTACCGCGCAGGACGTCGTCTTCACCTACCGGGCGGTGATGAACCCGGCGAACAATTTGCCCGAACGCTACGGCTACGACCTGGTCTCGTCAGTTGACGCGCCCGACGCGTATACGGTCGTCGTGCGCTTGAAACGTGCGTTCTCGCCCATTATTAGTTTTTTCTTCGGTGGCGACAGCAACTATCCAGTGCTTCCTGCGCACTTGCTTGCGGCGCTGCCGAACATCAACACCGCGGCCTTCAACGCTGCGCCGATTGGTGAAGGCCCCTATCGCTTCGTGAACTGGGATCGCGGCGATCGCCTGACATTCGATGCAAACGCCTCGTACTTCGGTGGGAAGCCGCATATCGAACATCTCGTCCTGCCGTTCATTCAACAGGACACGACGGCGATCAACGAACTGCAGACCGGCGAGATCGACGCGGCGATGCAGCTGGATCCTTCGCGCATCGCGCAACTGCGTGCGATTCCAAATCATCGGGTGGTCGTGACGCCCGTGCCATGGTACTACGCGCTCGGCTTCAATCTCGAGGATCCACTGCTCTCCGATCACGCGATTCGTGAGGCCATTGCGCTTGCGATCGACCGTCGCAGCCTGACGCGCAAGATCACGCAGGGTGTGTATGACGCCGACACGGCGATGCGTGGTCTTTTTACGTGGGCCTTCGATTCGCATGCGGATACGATCGCGTACGACCCGAAACGAGCGGCTGCGCTCCTCGCAAGCGACGGCTGGATTCCCGGTAGCGACGGCATTCGCGCCAAGAACGGACAGCGGCTGCACTTCGAATTGGCGTTCCCAACCGGGCTTTCGATCACGAACCACTTCGCGACCGCGATCGCCGCCGAGCTGCACGCGATCGGTGTCGACGTGGCATTGCGGCAGTATCCGCGCAATCAATTTATCGGTAATGAGGGGCCCGTCATGCAAGGTCACTATCAGCTCTCGCTTTACGACTATCAAGCGCAGATCGACCCCGACATCTCGTGGCTGCTCGAATGCGATCAGCGCTCGCCGAACGGTTTCAATCTGTCGCGCTATTGCAACCAAACCGTCGACGCGCTCCTCAAGCACGCGGCCGCCTCGTTCGATCGCGCCACGAGAATTGCCGATTACGCCGCCATACAACGTCAGATTGTCAACGATCTCCCGTACTACTTCATTTGTCAGGTCAGCGAAGTCGACGTCATTCCAACCAACCTGCAAGGCTACGCGCGCCCGATGCTTTCGCCGTTCAATTCGGTAGCACAATGGAGGTAGACGTGCGTTACGCCATTCTGACCGAGGGCTTGCTGACGGGAACGAACGGGAAGACGGCGCACGGCGTCCTCCGTTACCGAAGCGACGCGGTTGCGGCAGTGATCGATTCGACCTACGCGGGGAAGCGCGTCGACGAGGTGCTGCCGTGGCTCGGTTCGCGCGCGCCGATCGTCGCGTCGCTAGACGAAGCGATGGCCTATGAGCCGACCGCGCTGCTGATCGGCGTTGCGACCGAAGGCGGACTTTTGCCGCCGGCGATGCGCCCGACGCTGCTGGCCGCGATCGACGCGGGCCTAGCAATCGTCAACGGGCTTCACGAGTTTCTCCGCGACGATCCCGAGATCGTGGCACGCGCCAATCGTTCGGGCGCGCGACTGTGGGACGTGCGGATTCCACCCGACGACATTCCGCTCTTCAGCGGAGCGGCCTATGACGTGTCGGCGCAGGTCGTGCTTGCAATCGGCAGCGATTGCGCGGTCGGCAAGATGACCGCGATGCTCGAAATCGAGCGCGCCGCCAAAACCGACGGCGCGCGCATCGAGTTTCTTGCAACCGGGCAAACCGGTATTCTAATCGCCGGCAAGGGCATTGCCGTCGATCGCGTGATTTCCGACTTCATCACCGGTGCTGCCGAGCAGCTGGTCCTCGAGGCGGCACCCAATGCTGATGTGCTGCTCGTCGAAGGGCAAGGCGGCATCTACCACCCCGCATACGCGCCGGTGACCTTCGGTCTGCTCTACGGGTCGGCTCCGGATGCGCTCGTGCTCTGCCATCGGGCGAACAAAACGCAGATCGACGGCTTCGACGTAACGCTTCCGGATTTACCGGAACTGATCGCCGCGCACGAAGCGCTCGTGCGTCGCATCAAGCCCGCGAAGGTGATTGCGGTCGCGTTGGACACGTCGGCACTCACGACGGAAGAAGCGCGCAAGACCATCGCGGAGGCGTCGCGCGCGACGAGCTTACCCGTGGATGATCCGGTACGCAACGGCGGAGCCGGGCTCTGGCGCGCGATCGAGCAAGGGTTGCGTACAACCCCGAAGGCTACACGCGCGCTCGCGCGCTAACCCCGATTCCCGGTTTATCGGTAAGGACGATCTTTCCGGTCGAGATGTCGACGCCGTCGAACGGCGACGAGGCGAGAAAAAGCGGGCCGTCGATGTCGGGCCAATCGACCAACGGCGCCAGCTGCGCGGCAGCCGAGCAAAGCACTTCGGTCTCGAGCATGCAGCCAAGCATGACCTTGAATCCAAGCGAACGCGCCGTGTGAATAAATGTGAGCCCGGCGCGAATACCACCGGCTTTGGCGAGCTTGAGATTGACGCCGTCGACGCAGCCGATGAGCGCCGGCAAATCCGTTGCGAGGACCGAATCTTCGTCCGCGACGATTGGGATCTTCACACGCTCGCGAATGAAGCGCAGCTGTTCGGGGTGACCGGCCGGGATCGGTTGTTCGCACAGTTCGATCTCGTAGCGGTGCAGTTCGCGTAGCAGCTGCACGGTTTGTTCGGCGGTCCAGCCTTCGTTGGCGTCGAGCCGAATCGCGCCGCGGTACACGGTCCGAATAGCCTCGATTGTTTCGATTTCTTTCCCGGTGCCGAGTTTGATCTTGAGCACGGGGACGTGGGCGAGCGCGCGCACGCGCTCGAGCAGCAGCTCGGTGGAATCTTCGATGCCGATCGTATGCGACGTCACGCCGGCCTTAGCCGGGTCGAGTCCGAGCAGCTGCCAAATCGGCTTGCCGAGGTCTTTGCCCATCCAGTCGTAGAGCGCAATGTCGAGTCCGCAGCGCGCCGCTTCGGGAACGCCCTCGAGCAGCGTTTCGATGCGATAGGGATCGTCCGACGCCGGTTCGTAGTCGCGAAAAAATGCTATGACGTCCTCAACCGACGAATCGTAGCGCGCGATCGGTGCTGCCTCGCCGTAGCCCGTGATGCCGCCGGATTCGACTTCGACGAGGACCGTCGAGGAATCGGTCATGACACCGCGCGTGATGCGGAAGGGGCGTATCATTGGGAGGTTCAGTACCGACGTCTTGATTTGCATGCGGCCCATAGTCCGGGGCGTTGGCGCCAATATCCTGTCTTTGCGAGCGATATATTGTCGCTAGCGTTCGCGCCCGCGCTGCACCTGCAGCGCCTTTGCCGGAACGACGAGCTGCGAGAGCAGGAGTCCGGCGACGAGCTGCACCGCCGCGAACGTCGCGTTACTCGCGAACGTGAACGCGCTTGAAATGTTGTGCTGGAAGGCGAAGAGCACGCTTTCGTAGCTGAGGCTTCCCGGCACGAGCACGAGCAACGCCGGCACGAGCATCAGCGCCTGGGGCAAGCGCAGGACGCGCGCGCCGACATTGGCGACGATGCCGCACAAGAACGCCGAGATAAAGGCCGAGATTGAATGCACCTGCGTCCCGCCGAGCAGATGCGAGGTAAACAACGCGACGAAACACGACGCGAAGACCCACACAAAGTCACGCGCGCGTGAGTCGAGATCGATGGAGATGCCAACCGCCATCAACAGCGCGGCAAGGATCCAAAGATGGCTTGGGACTGCGTGCGGCGTCACGTCACCGGTGCGCAGCAGCGCTGGACCGATCACGGCAAAGCCGAGGAACGCGCCGCACCCCAGCTCGAGCAAGACCATGAGCACCCGACCTAAGCGCGCCATGCCCGCGACTAAATCACCGTTGGCGAGTTCGTGCAGCGCGAGCGTGAGCGAATAGCCCGGCAATAAAACGACGACGCCGGCGACGATCGAAATGTAGATGTTGGTCGGTCCGAAGATCTGCGAGAACGCCGCGACGATCAAGGTCGCCGCAAACGCTGCGATCGCTTCGAATAGGCGTGCAACGATCGGCACGCGTTCGGCCACCGCGGAAACGATGCCGGTGAAAAACCCGATGCATCCCGCCACCGTGAGTTCGCGTGCGCCGCCGCCGAGCAGTATGGCGACGCCGACCGCGAGCAGTGTGAGCGCCGGAATCTCCCAGGCCGCATTGCGGCCGGGCCAGCGGCGATCGACGTCGTTCACGGCGACGCTCGCTTCGCGATAGTCGATCTTGCCGGCGCGCAGATCGTCGTAGATCACATTGAGGACCGCGAGGCGGCGTAGATTCACGCGTCCGGGCGGCAACCGCAACATCACCAGCTTTTGGTTCCAATTCGGACCGACCGCGATCGTGATCTGCGTCGGCAGCGCAAAGACTTGCATCGTCAGCCCGATGGTCGTCGCGATGTCGGTCAGCGTTTCTTCGAGCCCGTCGGTTGCGACGCCGGCACGATGGAGCTCGCGCGCCATCGTCGCCAAGAAAACAGCTTTGGGATCATCGGCGATCGCCGAAATGGCGGCGGACTGTGGCGAATCGTTCATACAATTAAAAAGCGCTCCGTTCGTACGGAGCGCTTAAGAGACTTCGCGCGCCGAGGCGCTACTTCTTGGCGGCGGCTTTGCGTGTAGCGGTCTTGGCCGCAGCGGCTTTGGCCGTGGATTTCGCCGACTTCGCCTTGACCGGCACAACGGCGGCCTTCGCGAGGGCTTTGGCCAAGCGCGACTTTTTGCGCGCAGCCTTGTTCTTGTGAATAACGCCGCTCTTGGCTGCCTTGTCGAATTGGCTCTCGACGGTCTTCGAGAACTCGGGATCCCGCTCGGTCAGCGCCTTCTTGAAAATCGTCTTCAAGCGCGTCTTACGGTCCCTATTTGCGACCGTGCGCTTTGTGCTCTGGCGGACCCACTTTTCGGCGGCCTTGATGTTCGGCAAAAGAAAACTCCTAGTCGTGTTTGCTCGGGGGCAACGGCTCGCAGTATAGCAGAGGGGCAGAAGCCGCGCAAGCGCGCTACGATGCCTGCGCCAGACTTTTGTAGCTGGTGTATCGGCTCTCCGCGATGCGTCCATCCGCGACCGCGGCTTGGACGCCGCAGCCGGGCTCGACCAGGTGCGTACAGTCGGTGAAGCGGCAGGTGGCCGCCGGCTCGCGCATCTCGCGAAACCCTTGAACCAGCTCGCCTGGGGTAATCCGCCCAAGGCCAAACTCGTTCACGCCGGGGCTATCTATAAGGAAGCCGCTCGGGAGGCGGTAGAGGCGCGCGACGGTGGTCGTTTGCCGGCCGATCCCGTGCCGCGAGACCTCGCCGACGTGCCCCTCGCCGCCGAGCGCCCGGAAGATCGAGCTCTTACCCACCCCCGAGTTTCCGCAGAGCAACGCGTGGCGTCCCTGCAGCGCCTCGCGCAGCGCTTCGACGTTTTCGCCGGCCTTCGGGTTGAGGAAGAGCGTGCGATAACCGAGGCGCGTATACAGGCCGGCGAGATCGCGGGTGGCCGCTGGATCGCTCAAATCGGGTTTTGTAAGTACCACCATTGCGTCGATCGATTCCAGTTCCGCGAAGGCGAGCAACTGATCCAAAGTGACTAATCGCGGCGCCGGATCGGCCAGCGCGGTCACCGTGGCGAGTGTGTCGACATTGGCTGCAATCGTTTTGGCACGCCCGTCGATGGTGCGGCGTTCGAGATGAAACGTCCGCGGCTCGACCCGATCGACAACCGTTTTCTCATCTTCGAGTATGCGCACGTAGACGACGTCACCCGGGACCGGCATAAAGCGCTTTCCCGTCTGACGACGCAATTGGGCCAGGCGCGGCTGCGTTTCGTCGTCGAGGCAAATCCATGCGGCGTTTTTCCCAGTTGAGACAACTAAACCGCGGCGTGGGCCATTCATCACAATGATTGCAAGCCTGCCGCGCCTAACCAAATGGGGAGCATCGTGCCCACTAGGTCAACCATGTCAGCCTTTAGCATCCGTTTCCAGCCCGAAGCCGACGACGCTCTACTCGCGGAAGCGGACGCTATTGTCCAGCGCTTTGGCGCACGCGTGACGTGGGAACATTCGCCGGCATGCAAGCGCACGTATGGCTTGGTCGAAGGCGCCGACGCCGCGTGTGCGTCCGCGTTGCGCGAAGCGACGCGGGCGGCGGTGTTGGATCGGCCGATCATCGCTCTTGCAATTACCCCTAGCCTGGCCGAAGCCTTGCCCCCGCTGCTGCACGCGCTCGGCGGCCCCGGGCGCCCGGCGGGGGTGCTTGCATGCGAACCGATCGGCGGTACGGCAATCGTCGAGTGGGATCTCGACGCGACGCCGTTTGACGTCGTGTTAGGTCTGGTCGATATCGAAATCGATCGCTTCCGCGCACGGCGCGTCAATGCGTTGCTCTCGCCGCTGCCGCTGGAATGGTGGACACGCATTGCTGCGACCGGCCTGCGCTCACCCGATATCACCGCGCAACGCGTGCTCGAAGAGCAACTCGAGGTGCACGGTGTCCTGGATTAACTCGCTCTTCAGCTATATCGGTCTCACCGACGTCTTCGACATCGTTGTGACGAGCGTGCTGATCTACTATGCGCTGCTGTTGATTCGCGGAACGCGTGCGGTGCAGATCATTACCGGGTTCTTCGTGGTGGCCGCCCTCCTTGGGCTGGCAAATTTGCTGCACTTGTATCTGCTCGGTGCGATCTTGCAATTCTTGGTGCTGGGCGGCGCGGTCGCGTTGGCCGTCGTCTTCCAGCCCGAACTACGTCGCGCGCTCGAACAGATCGGCCGTGGCGGTTTGTTGCACATCGGCGAAGAGACGACCGATTGGATGCGGCCCGAGGACAAATCTATCTCGACGCTCGCGCACGCGGCGTTTCTCCTGTCGCGCAATAAGCTCGGCGGATTGATCGTGATCGAACAGCAGAGTGGACTCAAAGAATTCGCCGAGAGCGGTACGGCACTGCACGCCGAGCTTTCGGAAGAACTGCTGCTCGCGATCTTTATGCCGCGTTCGCCGCTGCACGACGGTGCGGCCATCGTGCGCGAAAACACGATCGAGGCGGCCGGCTGCTTCTTGCCGCTCGCCGAGGCGCGCCTTGCGGAACGCCGCATCGGCACGCGCCATCGTGCCGCGCTCGGACTCACCGAGCAGACCGATGCCGTGGTGATCGTGGTTTCCGAAGAAACCGGTGCGATCTCGATTGCGCGCGAGGGGAAGCTTTCCCGTCCACTGGAAGAAGAAGCGCGCCTGGTCAAGGTGCTGCTCGCCGTGACCCGTCCGCCGCGTGACCGGCGCAGCTTCGCGCGCACCGACGTCGTCTCGCAGATCCGCGCGCGTCTCGCGCCGCAGAAGAACAACAAGGAAAGCCTTCGTGCAGATCATCCGAAAGAACTTCGGACTTAAAGTTCTCTCGCTCGCGCTCGCCGTCATCGGCTGGGCGTATTTTCGTTACGCCGCCAATCCCGTGCTTGCTGCCCGCTTCGACCAGCAATTCTCCGTTCCGATCGTGACGGCGAATCTTCCGGTCGGGTATATCGCGCGCTTTGCTGATAAGGAAGCGGTGGTGACGGTGACGAGCCGGCGAGGTGAGCCGGCGGTGAAGCCCGACGAGATCAAGGCCGTGCTCGATCTTTACAACAAAACCGCGGGGGTCTACAACATTCCGGTGCAACTCGTCGCGCCCAACGTCGTGGTGCAGAGTCTGAGTCCGGCGTCGGTCAGCCTAACGGTCGAGAAAATCGACCAGCGTAGCTTCCCGCTCGCCTTTCACTACATGAGTGCGCAGCAAACCAACGTCGTGGTGGAGAACGCGCGGATGATGCCGACAGACGTTTTGGTTCAGGGCCCACAGGACGCGCTCTCACAGGTGAGCGCAATTCGCCTCGACGTCGCGATGCCGCAGTCGCCGCAATCGGTCGACGAGATGGTGCGCCCGGTCCCGGTCAACGCGGCCGGCGCCGAGATCGGCGAACTGGAAGTCTCACCCGACCTTATCCGCGTGCGCGTCGATTTCGTCCAGGGTACGGGCAGCAAGAAACCGTGAGGGCGCACTTCGGCACCGACGGGGTGCGCGGCGTCGCCAACGACGATCTCACGCCCGAACTCGCCTTTGCCATCGGCCGTGCCGGCGCAACCGCGCTGGCACACGAAAGCGAGCGCCATCGTCCGGTGATCGTGGGCCGTGACACGCGTCTGTCCGGAACGATGCTGGAGGCGGCAATTGTTGCGGGCATTACCTCGGTTGGACGCGACGTATTGCAAGTTGGAATCGTTCCGACGCCGGCGGTCGCGCGCATCACCGTCGCCGAAGAAGCGGCAGCCGGCGTGATGATCAGTGCCTCGCACAACCCGATCGCGGACAACGGCATCAAGTTCTTTGGCCCTGATGGGTTCAAGCTTTCCGACGATCTCGAGCATGAGATCGAATCGCTGATGGAGCGCGAGGATCTTCCGCGTCCGACCGGCGTCGGCGTCGGCGTCGCGCGCACCGCGCAAAATCTCGGCAAGTACTACTACGACGAACTCTATGGTACGGGCGCCGATCTGCGCGGATTGCGCGTGGTGGTTGACGGAGCGTTTG
>PMUE01000112.1 GCA_003167055.1 Vulcanimicrobiota bacterium
CGTGCTCGAGTGGACCGCTCCGCCGATGAGCGGCGGTCATTGGACGCCGGGATTGGTCGAGCTGGCCGGCGCGACGCCCGTGCTGGGAAACCCCGGCGCGAATTCGCGCGTGCTCGAGTGGGATGAGATCGCCGGCGCAGATCCTGATGCGATTGTGGTGGGGCCATGCGGCTTCGATCTGCAACGTACGCACGAAGCCATAGCCGAACTCGAAAAGAATCCCGCCTGGCGCGATTTGCCCGCGGTTCGCGAAGGCCGGGTTCACCCAATCGACGGCAGCGCCTACCTCAATCGGCCGGGACCGCGACTGGTCGATACAGCCGAACTTATTGCAGCCGCAGTAGTGCCGGATACGTCAGTAGCAACGCCACTTCCGTGACGACGATCACTGCTCCGTAGCAATCGCCGTTCACCACGCCGCCGAGCCGCCGCGACATGAAGCGCCCAAGCGCGTACGAAATCGCGATGCTCAGCACGACGCCGATGAGTAACTGCAACCCGTGTTTGGCGCCGGCGGACACAAACAACAGTCCGGTGACGATCGCCAATACTAACGTGGCCTGCGTCGAGGGTCGAAACGTGCGTTCTGTCCGCGCGTTGGGAACCGTGCCCGCGACGCTTATACCGCCCCAGCGCGCGAAATAGCTTACGATCGCCAACACCGCCGGCATCATCACCGCGGGAATTTGCGCGAGTGCGTACAGCCACAGCACCCCGGCGATTGCACCGCCGACGATCGCATAGGTTCCATGGTGCGGATCGCGCATGATCTCGAGGCGGCGCTGCGGCGACGCCATGGCAAACAGGCCGTCACAAGCATCGAGAAAGCCGTCGACGTGAATCGCACCGGAGAGCGCAATCGAAAGAACCCATGCGACAATCGCGGCGGCGATTTCGTTGTGCACGAGCAGCCACACACCGTACGCGCCCAAACCGGCGAGCGCACCGATGACCAATCCGACGATCGGAAGAAACGCAATCGCGCCGTCGCCGGGCGGCTCGTCGGTATGGCGAACCGGCAGAACCGAAAAGTAGGAAAACGCAGCGGCGAGATCGCCTAGCAGACTCAAGCTTGAATCGGTTCGGTCGCGCTCGACACGCCTGCCTGCGCAAAGGTCTTCATCTCGCGCATCATGCGCGAGGCTGCTTCGCACAGCGGCATGGCCAGCGCCGCACCGCTGCCTTCGCCCAACCGCAGGTCGAGGTCGAGCAACGGGACGAGCCCGAGGTGACGCAAGGCGACGGCGTGGCCCAGCTCGCGCGAGCGATGCGCGGCGATGCAATAGCCCAGTGACGCCGGCGCAATCGACTGCGCGAGCAACGCCGCAGCGGCAACGATGAAGCCGTCGAGCAAGATCGGAATTCGCTGCGCGGCCGCAGCCAGCAGCGCACCGGCCAAGCCGACGATCTCGTAGCCGCCGACCTCGCTTGCGACCGTGCGCCAATCGTTCGAGCGCACGCGCGAGAGTGCCGCCGCCACGACGCCGAGCTTACGACGTAAGCCGTCGTCGTCAATCCCGGTTCCGCGCCCGACAACATCTTCGGGCGCTGCCCCGGTGAACGCGCAAACGACCGCGGCTGCGCTCGTGGTATTGCCGATACCCATCTCGCCGAGTGCAAGGATCTGCGGATCAACGCGATCTGCCACCGCTGCGAATGCGTGCATGCCCGCTTGCAACGCGCGATCGACATCGAGCGGATCCATCGCCGCTTCACGCGCGAAGTTGCGCGTCCCGCGTCCAACGGCGGTACCCAACAGCCGTTCGTGTTTGGGCAAGTCGCTCGCAACGCCGAAATTCGCCACGAATACTTCGGCTCGCGCGACGCGCGCGAAAGCGTTGATCGCGGCGAAACCGCCGAGAAATGCGCCGATCATCTGCGGTGTCACCTCGCTTGGATACGCGCTGACGCCCTCGGCGACGACGCCGTGATCGCCCGCCCCGACGAGAATGGCGCGCCGCTCGTACAGCGGCGGCAGACCACCGTGTATTGACGCAAGGCGCTCGGCAAGTTCCTCGATGCGTCCGAGGCTGCCGACCGGCTTGGTCAGTTGGTCGATGCGTTCGCGAGCGGCCAGCGCCGCTGCGGCATCAAGCGCTGGAATGGAGATGATCGACATCGTTCAGGGAGATTATCCGCGCGCGGGCGCCTTCCATGGCGATCCGGGTGATACTGGCGGTCGAAAATACCATGCTGAGCGGATCAAAGCCGTCGGGGCGCAGGACCTCCATGGCCGCATGCAGCGCTCCTGCATGGGTCGCGATGAGCGCGCACTTCACCGCGGCGTTCGCGCGCACGTCATCGAGAAATGCGCGGACGCGCGCAATGACGTGTTCGAAGCGCTCGCCGCCGATCGGTTCGTACAAGCGCGCTTGCGTCGGTATTCGGTGCTCGAGTTGCGGCCACCGAGCGACGATCTCAACCCACGTCAAGCCTTCCCATTGTCCGAAATCGAATTCACGCAGCCGCGGGTCGGTAACGATCGCGAGGCCGCGGCCGGCAAGGATCGCGCGCGCCGTTTCCAGCGCGCGAATGAGATCGCTCGAATACGCATGCGTAAACGGCATTGTGCCCAGCGCGCGTTGTAGCGCTGAAGCCTGTGCTGCGCCGCGCGGCGACAGCGGCACGTCGCTCTGCCCTTGAAAGCGATGCTCGGCGTTCCATGCTGTTTCGCCGTGCCGCACAAAGATGAGTTCCACTAGAGTGCTTGCGAGGCGGTGTCGACCGTAAGTGCGCCGAGGTGCGTAGCAACGCAGGGATCAAGCAGCTCCCACGAACCGCCGCCGCGAAAGACCGCGTAGCCGCCGTTGACCACCTGCGGCTTCCACAATTCCGAAAGCGCAGCGCCGGTCGCGGTGAGAATCGCCAAGCGCACGATGACGTCGTGGGTAACGATGGCGACGCCGTCGGCGTCGCCCAGACGTCGCACGAATTCGCGCCAGCGGCCGTTCACCTGCGCCAGCGACTCGCCGCCTTCAAAATGAACGCGGTCCGGGTGCTCGCGCCACATCTCCATCGCGGCCGGGTCTTCGCGCTCGATTGCGCTGCGCAGGCGTCCTTCCCACGTACCGTGTGCAATCTCGATTAGCGCGGCATCGCTTTCGAGCGCGACGTTCAGCCGCGCGGCCAGCGGGCGCGCGGTGTCGAGGCAGCGCGCAAGCGGACTAGCGATGACGCGCGTGATGCGTTCCGGCGCCAGCGCATCGGCGAGG
The DNA here is from genome assembly GCA_003167055.1 of Vulcanimicrobiota bacterium. GTDB lineage: Bacteria > Vulcanimicrobiota > Vulcanimicrobiia > Vulcanimicrobiales > Vulcanimicrobiaceae > Aquilonibacter > Aquilonibacter stordalenmirensis. The sequence goes on from PMUE01000112.1 coordinate 3,213, forward strand.
GCGCGCGCCTGTGCCGTTCCAATATCGGTCAGCTGCGACTCGCGTTGTCCTTGATAGCGACCTTCGCGATTCCAGTCGGTCTCGCCGTGGCGAGCCACGTAAATCACTTAAATGCGCACCACACGCACGGCTGAAATCCCCGCGATCTTCCCGATTCGCTCGGCAACATCGCGCTCGATCTCGCGATCGACTTCGAGCACCATCATGGCCTCACCGCTGCGCGCATTGCGAGCAACTTGCATGGTGGAGATGTTCACGTTCGCTTCGCCCAAGATCGTGCCGATGCGGCCGACCATGCCCGGTACATCGCGATGGTGGGTGAAGAGCATCGTGCCTTCGGCGACCGCGTCGACTTCAAACCCGTCGATTTCAACGATGCGCGGTCCGTGCGGAAGCACCGTGCCAACCAGACGATGATCGCCCGCCGCCACGACCAGCGCGCTGCGAAACGGCGACGCATCGCCCTCGCGTGAGACTGCGACGCGCACGCCGATCTCGCGCGCGACGGCGCCGGCGTTGACCAATGTTACGCGCCGGTCGGTCACGAGCGGCAACGCGCCGGCTAACAGCGCGGCGACGAACGGATCTGCGTCGATAGCTTCGAGTTCGCCTTGCAAGACGATCGCGATCTCTTGGCGGAGTGCGTCGTCGAAGAGCTGCGGCAGCAGCGCGCCGAGTCGATGCGCGAGATCGGTGAACGTGCTCGCGCGCTCGGCGTCAGCACCTCGCAGCATCGGCGCATTGACCGCCCCGCTCGCCGGGCGTCCACCGAGTACCCGCACGACGTCGCCCGCCAGCTCGAGCGCGATACGTTCCAACGCCTCGTACGTCGAGCCGCCGAGATGCGGTGTGGCAATAACACGCTCGTGGCTAAGCAACCGCGCCGACGCGGAGCCAGGCGGCGGCGGTTCTTCCGGTACGACGTCGATCGCGACCGCGCGCAGGTGCCCGCCTTCGATCGTCTCGAGCAAGGCATCGGCATCAATCACCGCGCCGCGCGCACAGTTGACCAGCACCGCGTCGGCGCGCATACGCGCAAGCGCGCTGCGTTCGATCATTCCACGCGTCTGCGCCGTAAGCGGCACGTGCAACGTCACGACGTCGGCGCGTTCCAGCAACTCATCGAATCCCAGCAAGTCGACGTTCAACGCGCGGGCACGCGATGCCGCAAGGTACGGATCGTGCGCCACTACGGTCATGCCGAAGGCGGCCGCGCGCGCTGCGACGTTGCTGCCGATGCGTCCGAGTCCGATAATGCCGAGCGTCTTGCCGTAGAGCTCGTGCCCGACAAACGGCTTGCGTTCCCACTTACCGGCGTGAACGCTGGCGTGCGCTTGCGGCACGTGGCGCATCGCGGCGAGCAGCAATGCGAAGGTTAGCTCGGTGGCGGCGAGCGTGTTGGCGCTTGGTGTGTTGACCACTACGATGCCGGCTGCGGTCGCCGCGTCGACGTCGATCGCGTCGACCCCAACACCCGCACGTGCCACGACTTCGAGGTAGGGCGCGGCGGCGAGCAGCTGTGCATCGACGCGTGTCTCCGAGCGAACGATCAGGCCGCGCGCCTCGCGCAACGCCTCGTGCAGCGCTTCGCGAGGGCCGCCGACCACGGAAACGACCTCGGCGCCGGCCTCACGCAAAACGGCAACACCGCGTTCGTCAAACGGCTCGGCGACGACGACGCGACCAAGGGAATTCCGGGTGACCATCGCCGCAGCTTCGCCCGAGGGCTCGGGCTCCCTTGCGTCGTACCGGATCTGTCTCATGTCCAAAAACGGCGACGTGCGGCTCGCGGTCCGCAAAATGTACAAGCTCTATATCAATGGAGCGTTCGTGCGTTCGGAATCCGGCCGAAGCGATCCACTCTGGGACGGCAAAGAGTTCGGCGCAAACATCGCGCGCGCGTCGCGCAAGGATGCGCGCGACGCCGTCGTTGCAGCGCGTAGCGCACAGCCGGGCTGGTGGAAAATGCCGGCCGCCACGCGCGGACTCATTTTATATCGCTTGGCCGAGATGATGGAAGCGCGTCGCGGCGAGCTGACCGAGCGTATTCGCGAGGGCGCGGAGTGCTCCGAAACCGAAGCCGAGCGCGAAGTCACGGCGGCAATCGATCGCACGGTGTGGTACGCCGGCTGGTGCGATAAGTATGCCGCACTCCTTTCGACGCGCAATCCCGTCGGCGGTCCGCACTTCAACTTTTCGAGCGCTGAGCCGATGGGCGTGGTGGTCGTCTGCGCTCCCGATCGACCGGCGCTGCTTGGTCTCGTTTCGGTGATCCTACCGCCGGTCGTTGCGGGCAACGCTGTCGTCGTCGTGGCTTCCGAATTCGATCCGCGCACGGCGATTGTATTTGCCGAGGCGCTTGCCACGAGCGACATTCCGGCTGGTGTGGTCAATGTTTTGAGTGGATACCGCGCCGAGATCGCACCGGTCATGGCTAAGCACATGGACGTCAACGCAATCGTTGTCCCGCGCGGCGATCCGCAGTTGCGCGACACGGTCGAGCGTGAATCCGCCGAAAACGTCAAGCGCGTGCGGCTCTATCCGATGCGCTCGCGCGAAGAGTGGTTTGCGCCGAGCGCGCAGAGTCTCGACGACATCGCCGGATTCTGCGAGATCAAGACGATTTGGCACCCCGCCGGGGTCTAAGCGAAGCGCGCGCCCGAGAGGCGCTCGTGCGATGCGGGCGCCGGCTGTGGAAACGTCGTTTGGTCACCGGATCGAGCGGGAACCTCAGTTATCGAATGAAGGACGGGACGCTGCTGGTCACGCCCTCGGA
>PMUE01000105.1 GCA_003167055.1 Vulcanimicrobiota bacterium
GATGTACGTGGCCTTTGGGTGCGTGCTCCTCGGTGAGTTTCTCATATTTCCGAACTGGGTTCTGCTGATCTATCTGCTCGCGGGGTTTGCGCTGTTTCATCGCCAGGTGATGCGCGAGGAAGAGTTTCTTCGTCAGCATTACGGTGCGGAGTATCAGGCCTATGCGCAGCGAGTGCCACGATATCTCTAAGGTCGCGTAGCAGCTCTCTCGATTACGGCGACGGCAGGCTGCATGCCGGCCCCGCCCAGGCGGATAGCCATGCGGATGAGCGGCAAGCCGTCGACATTGGCCGCACCGCGTAGCGCGGGATAGACGATGGCGCCTTGGTGCACGGTTTCGACGAAGTAGCCGGCATCGAACCAAGCCGACGGGTCCGGCTTTCCATTCATCTGCGATTGCAGCGTGCGGCCGATAAGACGAATGGTGAGCGCATCGGCAAGACCCGGCGCGCGCGCAGCATAGATCGCGGCGCGGCGCAGCGTCTCCATTTGAACGGTGACCGGCGTAGACACGTCGAGGAGATCGAGTGTATCGTTGGTCAAATGCGAAACGTCGTACGCCGGATCGGCGCCGTTCCAGCCATCGGTTGCAAGCCACGGCAGCGAGTGCTGCGAGCCGATGTCGATGGGGTGGCAGATGAGGGGTGGGCCGGCCCAGGCCGGCGCCGCGAGTAGCGACGTGAAGAACAGTAGTGCGGCGAGCGAGCGAGTAAAACGCATGAGGGATCTCCTTGCTGCTATCATGGTTGCATGGCGCGACCGTGCCGGGCGAGTAACGCGGCGCGTGAACGAGGTAACTTACGGTAAGATGAACGGCGTTGACGCGGAAGCCGTACGCGCGCACCTGGCGCGGGTCACCGCGAGCCAGCTGTTTGCGGGCGCAGAGCGTCTGTGCCGCTTCCTGCGATTCACCGTCGAGTTGAAGCTTGGCGGCCGTGAAGAGCAGCTCAAAGAGTACGCACTTGGGCGCGAAGTGTTCGATCGCGGGGAGAGCTACGATCCGCGTTTGGACCCGATCGTGCGGGTGGAGGCGCGCCGGCTGCGCGCACGCTTGGCGGAGTATTATCTCGGTCCGGGGCGCGGTGAAGCGCTGCGTCTCGAGTACCCGAAGGGCAGCTATGTCCCGGTAATCCATGCGACGCAGGGTGCCGTATCGCGCACGCCGCGATGGGTTGCCGCCGCGATCGCGGGAGCGTTCGTGGCCGGTGCGGCGCTCGCGGTCTTCGCGCTGACGCGACCCGCGCCAATAACGATGGTCGCGCCGATTCCCGCACGCTGGATCGAGCAGGACGACGGAACACTGGATGCCGTCGACGCCGCGTTGACCGAAGCGGTGGATGCGGCGCTGGCCAATCAGCGCGGGCCGAGCGTTGTCGCGTGGCCGGAGATTTTACGTTATCGGAATGCGCGGGGCACGCCGTTGCGCGACGTTGCCGCACAACTCGGCGCGCGGCAGCTGCTGATTATCAGCGTGCGTGACCTGCCGGGGACAAAGAACGTCGCCGTGTTTCTCATCGACGAACCGGCCGGACGCAAGCGCTTGGCGCGCTTCTATTCCGATCCGCTCCTCTCCGCGGCCACGCAAACGGCGCTCGCAGCCCGAATCGCTCACGACATCGTTTTAGCTCGCGATCTTGGCTCCGTTTGATGCGAGCGCGACGTCGTTCGTCGCGTGGCTTTCCATGATCTCCAAGAACGGCTTGATCAGATCGATCGGCATCGGGAAGATGATGGTCGAGTTGCTTTCGCCGCCGACCTCGGTGAGGGTCTGCAAGTAGCGTAACTGCATCGCCGACGGGTCTCTGGAAAGAATTTGCGCTGCATCGAGGAGCGTCTGCGCCGCTTGAAACTCGGCGTCGGCGTGAATGATTTTCGCTCGCCGGTCGCGTTCGGCTTCGGCTTGTTTGGCGATCGAACGGATCATGTTTTCCGTCAGCGTCACTTCACGGATCTCGACGCTGATGACTTTGATGCCCCAGGATTCCGTTTGCACGTCGAGGGTGCTTTGAACGTCGGCATTGAGCTCTTCACGTTTGGCAAGCATCTCGTCGAGCTCGTGCTCGCCGAGCACCGATCGCAACGTCGTCTGCGCGAGCATGTTGGTCGCCCCGAAGAAGTTTTCGACCTGAATGATCGCCTTTTCGGCGTCCACCACGCGGAAGTACACAATCGCATCGACCTTCAGAGACACGTTGTCCCGCGAGATCACGTCTTGGCTTGGCACCTCCATGACGACGGTGCGCAAGTCGACGCGCACGATCTGCTGCACGAACGGCACGATGAGAATGAGACCAGGGCCGCGGACGGCTTCAAAACGCCCCAAACGGAAAACGACAGCACGTTCGTACTCGCGGAGAATCTTGACGCTCGACGCGAGCAACACGAGAACAAGCACCGCTATGGGTAGATACAATATAGTTGAGGACATGAGGGTTCTTTCTGTGCGCGCGCCTTATGACGACACGGGCAAGCGAAGCCGGTGGCGCATCTCCGGCGTGGGTACCTTGATGTCGCTGGCGAGGCGCACGAACGCCAGGAATTTGATCGTGATCCACGTCAGGTCGAACTCATACCAACGCAACCCGTGACGTGCAGAGAAAGGGAAGGCGTGATGGTTGTTATGCCATCCCTCACCCCATCCCAAGATCGCGAGCCACCAGCAGTTGGTCGAGCGGTCGGTGGTGCGATACGTGCGATAGCCGGTCGTGTGGCTCGCACTGTTGATCAGCCACGTGACGTGGTAGACGACGACCGATCGCACGAAGATTCCCCAAATGATCCACGACCAGCCGCCGAGCGCGAACAAGATCAGCGCCAGAGCCGCCTGTAACTGCAGCTGGTTGTGTTCGAGAAAAACATAGTAGGGATCAGCGGTCAAATCGGTAACGGCGCGGCGGTATTCGTCGCCGTGCTCTTGGCAATGCGCTTTCGAATACAGCAGCCATTCGAAGTGCGACCAGAAGAAGCCGAGATTGGCGTTATGCGGATCGCCTTCTTGATCGGAGTGCGCGTGGTGAACGCGGTGTGTGCCGACCCAACTGATCGGTCCACCCTGCAGCGCCAGCGTGCCGAGTAGCGCCACGGCATACTCCAGCGGCTTGGCGAGGCGCAGACTGCGATGGGTCAGGAGGCGATGAAATCCGAGCGAGATGCCGACGCCGCTCGTCAAATAGAGGAGCACGAACATCACGATGACCGACGACGGCGCAAAGAACATGGGCAGCAACGCAAGGAGCGCCCCGACGTGAAGCGCGAGCAGCGCCGCCCCGACGCGCCAATCGAATCTCGAGGTTGCTTTCTTGGAGTCGACCATTACCCGCTAAGCGTAGAGCGTATGGCCTGTGCCCGATATCCTGGAACGAGGGGATATTACTGCTCGGAGGCGCTTGCGTCGCTTGGCGCGACTTAGCTTTCGATGGGAACGGACGGCACGTAGCGAACCTGCTGGTTGAGGGAGTGGCCTATGAACGATGAGTCGCGCGGATTGCGACACCGGCTCGCCGAGCTTTGCGACGTCTACAATGTTCTCGTGGCCGACAAAGACGCGATCGATTTTCGATTGGGCTCACACGAGGAATACGCGGCAGCAACGGAGCCGATGGACGCGGAAGCGGTCTACGAAGGCGAGTCGCACTCGGTAAGCGGCGAGCTTCGCGACACCATCATAAAGATGATCGAAGTCGCGCAGCGCATCCGAAAGATCGAGCGCTTCTAATCATCGCATGCGCATTGTTTCGTAGAGTGCCTTTGGGTCCTGGCGCGAGAGATCGTAGGCGTTTCGGCTGAGGCCCTCAGCGACTAGGACTTCCGGCTCATCGGCGATGATGCCGGCGACGAGCAGATCCGCGGCGCGTTCGGGCTCGATACCGGCGGCCTGCAGATCGTCCATGATGCCGTAGGTCGAGCCGTCGCCGGTGACGGCGTTGACCGAAACGTCGGTGTGGACTGCGCCCACGACGAGCACGGTCACGACGACCCCGTCTTTGCTGACCTCTGCACGCAGCGAATCGTAGTAGCCGTGCAACGCGTGCTTGGCCGCGGAATACCCTGTGCGCAACGGCGTGCCGTATCTGCCGACAACGCTGGAGGTGACGACGATCTGTCCGCTGCCGCGCTTGGCCATCGCGGGTACGACCGCTTGCGTCAGGGCGACCGGCGCGAAAAAATCGACTTCCATAATGCGCCGATAGGTCTCCATCGTCGTGTCGCGTGCGAGCGAACGTTGCGAGATGCCCGCATTGTTGACGAGCACGTCGATCGCACCCAACTCGGATTCGATCTGCGCGACCCATGTGGGAATCGAGGCGAAGTCGGTGACGTCGCTGGGGATGATGATCGCGCGCGTTCCGCGTGGCAGCGTCGCTTTGACTCGCTCGAGTTCATTCCGGCGGCGAGCCGACAGCGCGAGCAGCGCACGCTCACGGGCGATGCGGTGGGCGAGCGCTTCACCGATGCCGCTCGAAGCGCCGGTAATCCAAACGACCTTATTCGTCAGTTTCATTCAATTGAAGTACGAGCTTCGCGGCGGCGAGGTCCTCCACTGCGAGACCCAACGACTTGAAAACGGTGGTAGTGGAACGCGGCGGGGCGGCGACCGCGCCTGCAAACAGTTCGCCGATCTCGGCGTAGATC
>PMUE01000328.1 GCA_003167055.1 Vulcanimicrobiota bacterium
ACCGATCAAACGGCCACGTTCTTCACGACGCTGCAGAACGCCGGCAGCAGCAGCCAAATCTGCCTCAGCGTGTACGAGCCCTCAGGCCAAGTGATGAGCGCGATGGAAATGGCAGCGCGGAGTGGCGCCGCGCTCACGGTGATCTTCCCCGCGGAAGAGTACCCCAGCAGCGAGTCCGGCGACCAATCCGATGCGTCGACGCTCGCCGCCGAGGGTGCACACGTCGTCGTGCTGCAAGACACACAATCACCCGAGTATGTCATATCGGCAACGCCGTCCGGTCAGTACATAACCGACTCGTATCTGCCTATCCACGCAAAGTTCGCGCTTGTCAACGGTGTCGCGTATATGGACGGGCACAACTGGTTCGAATCGAATCCGACCGACGTCATCCTTCAGGACCAAAACCCCGCGGACTACACCGCAATCCAAACCGAGCTGACGACGTTCCCGTCGGCGCCGCCGACGGTAAACGGCAGCAGTTACGTCTTCACCACCGACAAGTACAATTCGCTCAACGAAGAAGCCAGCGTTCTCAACGGCGCCGGCGCGAGCAGCGGCTATACCGTCAACTTCATCAGCGAGAGCTTCTTGGATTACGGCGCCTCGGCCCCGGAAGGCGTCTTCAACGCGTTGCTCGCTGCGGCCCAGGCCGGCGCAACGGTGAACGTCATCGTCGAGGGCTCAATCACCAGTAGCCACGAAGCGTGCGCACTTTCGATCCTCGCGTATAACCACGCGAACACATACGTCCAGAGTGCCGGGGGGAGCGAGAAGATCCTTTTGGTCTTGAACGGTTCGACGGTTACGAGCGCCTGGATGGGCTCTTCGAACATGACCGATTACGATTACATCGATTGGGGCATGTCGATTCCGGCGAGCAATACTTCGGTCATTACGGCACTACAGAACAACTATGCGAACGAGCTGAGCGAAGCCGTGGCATCACCTGCCCCGGCTGCATCGCCTACCTGCTCGCCGTAACGCTACATGTGTGACGTGAAGATGAACCGCAACCCGAACGGCTCAACGAAAAGCCGGTTTGTCTCCAAAAGCGTACCGTCAGCGCCGATGTAGGGCGCTCCGGCGCCAAACTGGGTGAATCGCCCGGCCGCGTCTTGGAAGAGGTTCGTTCCCTGCAGCGTAAGGTCGGTCGTGTCGTTGATCTTGAGCCCGACGGCCGCGTCGATCCAGGTGATCGGACCTTGATTGAGTTCGTTGTTGTTGCCGCGGAAGATCGCCTGCGCTGCCGCGTGCCAGTTTCCGTTGGCCCAATCGAGCTCGAGCGAGCCCTGCTGCTGCGGGATGCCGAGGAACTGCGTGTTATCGACGAGACTGCCGGCCGAGGTCGGGTTCGAATAGTCGGCGTTGAGGTCTTTGGGATACGCCACGTTGAGACCGTACATGGCCGTCAGGAAGAGATGCTGCGGCGCGAAGCGCTGCACAAAGCGCACTTCGGCGCCCTGATACACGGCATTGCCGACGTTGCTGTTGTACGAGACGCACCCCGGCACTGGCGCGGTCGGCGTCTGCGTCGCACACGCGCCGGACTGTGCAAGTTCGTAGGGATAATAGATCTCGATCGGATCGCGCAGGTTGGTCTGATACAACGAGAAGTCAAGCGTCGACGTTTGGAATTCGTGCGAGAAGCCCAACTCGTATTCCGTCGCATGCTCGGGATGCTCGTCCGGACTTCCTTGGCCGATAAAGACCCCGTTGGCATCCTGCTGCAGATCGGCGAGTGGAAATTGGTAACGTTCGAAGAGAAGCGGGGCGCGGAAACCCGTGCCGAACGAAAAGCGTAACGCGGTATTCGGGTCGGTGTTGTAGACGGCACCGAAGCGGCCGTCGAGATTCGCCCCGAACGTCGTGTAGTGCGATTCGAAAACGCCGCCGTCCAGCCTCAGCTTGGCCGTCGGTTGGAATCCGCCGCGCGCGTAAAATACGTTTATCGTCTGACCCAGTTCCGGAATCGTCGATCCGGGATACCCAAGCGATTCGTAGCGCGTGTAGCCGCCGACCGCGAACTGCGACGTCGCAAAGGTGCGTTGCCACGAGAGGCCGCCGTTGTAACGACGATCGATATGCGTCAGATCGTACGGCGAATATGAGCCGCCGTTGAACGTAACACTGTTGTCGCTCTCGTAGAGGTCCGTGGTCAGTTCTCCGGCGCCGAGGGGGGCCTCGCCGCGCAGTTGATACGCACGAATATTCTGCGCGAACGTCGAGTCCCCCGGACCAATGAACAATCCGTATGTGGTCCCCATATCAGCGGGGTTGTCATCGATACCGTTGACCGAGCTGCTTTGATCGCGATTGTCGCCGAGCAGAAACACCCGCGCGGTTATGCTCGCGTTCTCCGAGAATGTCCAGGTGGTGTTGATGAGTCCAAGTTTCGACGCGACGCTCGAGCCGAGGAACGTCGGCGAGCCACAGTTGAGCGGACAGCCTGGTGCCACTCCCGGCACGTAGAGCGTTTCGTATTGATGCGTGTAGCCGCCCTCGTTCTGATCGTCGAGCGCAACGCCGTAGCCCAGGCGTCCCTCCGTTCCGGTCGCATTCACCCACGCTTCGCTCTGCCCGAACGAGCCGGACGAGATCGAGTAGTTGAAATGCGGCGTTAAGGTCGGCTGCAACGAGACGAAGTTGATCGAACCGCCGAAAGTGTTGCTGCCGTTGCTATCTTCCGGTCCGAGACCTTCAGTCACGTCGATGGCTTGAAATGCAGCCACCGGAAAGCGCGAAAGATCGAGATCGCCGGTGTTGCCGTCGTTGAGCAGTTGATCGTCGAGCGTGACCAAATCTTCGGATGGATCGGGCCCGCGCAGCGACACCACCGCGATCGCATTCGCGCCGCCGCCGTCGGGACGCGTGAACGTCGCGCCGGGCAAGGCCATCAATGCGGCGATAGCGCGGTCCTCGCCGAGCCGATCCATGTCGGCGCGCGTCACCGTGACCGACGGAATCGTACCGCGAATCGGCGTCAGCCGTCCGTCGACCCTCACCGTGCCGATCGTGCGCAGCGTCGGCGCATCGAGCGGCTCAAGTGTCACGTCGACCGCCGCCGTCTCCTTGAGATCGAGATCGATTGAGATGCCGACGAAGCCTTGGGCGGTAGCATCGACATGGTAGCTTCCGCCTTGCGCGGTAAACGCGACGTTCCCCGACGGGTCGGTGAGCTTCGTATAGGTCTTCGCACCGTCGAGCTTCACTGCGGCGCCCGAAAGCGGCGCGCCCGTCGGCGTATGAACGTGCACGGTCACCGTGCAACAGAAAGCGAGAAGCAAAGCGTGCATGGGGACTCTCGGATTCGCGCGAAGACAGAGAAAGACTCCTAAGAAAGGGACCTATGTCAAAAAAAAGTGCCGCCTTCGTCAAGGCCCTCTTCAAAGGAATGGCGCGAACGCAGCGCGAGTTCACGCTCGAAGTCGGCCCGGTGCGCGCGACCGGTGTGCCGGCTATTCTGCTGGGCGTGTGCGGAATCGTCGCTGCGGCCGGTGTCGCGCAATTCCTTGGGCGGAGCGCAGGGCGGCTCCCTGAAACCTTGAGCGAGGCCAAAGGGTTGGCACAGACGTTACGCGGCGACCGCCCGCGCCTCAACCCGTAGAATAGAATCGCATGATCGATAACGACTCGCTCGCGGCGCTGATCCGCCGCGACCTGCCCGACGCTTTGGTAGAGATCGTCGACCGGACCGGCACGATGGACCACTTCAACGTGACCGTCCGCTCGCGCGCATTCGCCGGGCGCACGCTCATCGAACAGCACCAACTCGTGTACGGCGCGTTGCGCGCCGCACTCAAAGATGGCCGCGTGCACGCGGTCGAACTCAAAACTCTCGTCAGCGAAGGCGTATAACGATGTCGGAACGATTGCAAGAAGAAATCACCGCGGAGATCGCGGCGAACAAGATCCTGGTCTACGGAAAGGGTACCAAGACGGCACCGCGTTGCGGCTTCACCCTCGAGACCATCCAATTTTTCGATCACTTCGGCTACCCGTTCGAGGTGGTCGACGTGCTCGAGAATATGGAGAAGCGCGAAGTCTTGGCGGAGATGACCAATTGGCCGACGTTGCCGAAGGTTTTCATCGACGGCAAGTTCTACGGCGACACCGACATTCTCGGCCCGATGGCGCAAAACGGTGAATTGCAAACCGTGCTGCGCGACGCCTTCGGCGCCGAAGCGCAAACCAAGACCACCATCAACTTGCGTTAGTGCGCTAGCCCGTGGCCTACACGACGATCGTCGATCCGGCGACCGTGGCGCAACATCTCGACGATCCAGCGTGGGTGATCGTCGACTGACGGCATTCACTCGCTGATTTCTCGACTGGCCGGCAACTCTATGCGGAAGCGCACGTTCCCGGCGCCTACTTCGCCGATGCCGAGCACGATCTCGCCGGGCCGAAGAGCGGCACCAACGGGCGCCATCCCTTACCCGATCCGCAAGCCTTCGCGAACTTTCTGCGCAGCATCGGCGTCAACGAGGATACGCAGATCGTGGCCTACGACGCGGGGGGGGACATCTTTGCCGCGCGATTGTGGTTCTTATGGCGTTGGATCGGCCATGACGCCTGCGCTGTGCTCGACGGCGGCCTGGCCACGTGGATTACCGCGGGCTTTCCGGTGACGCAGGTGCCGCCGCAACCGCGGGCCGGAAACGTACACGCGCATCTGCGCCCCGAACTCGTCGTTGACGCCGACTACGTACTCGCGCACCTCGACGATCGCGCGGTGCTCGTACTCGACGCGCGCGCGGCCGACCGTTTTGCGGGACAAAACGAAACCGTCGATCCGGTGGCCGGCCACATCCCCGGCGCTCGCAATCGCTTTTATAAAGAGAACTTTGGCGATGACGGACATTTTCGGCCGGGGCAGCAGTTGCGCGCCGCGTTCGAAACCTACGGGCCAAGCGAGTCGATCGTCCATCAATGCGGCTCCGGCATCTCCGGCGCGTTGAATCTGCTCGCCATGGAGATCGCCGGCCTACGCGGCGCGCGCCTCTATGCCGGCTCGTGGAGCGAGTGGATCGCCGATCCTTCGCGCCCAATTACCTCGAGCTAGCCGTTG
>PMUE01000103.1:0-2884 GCA_003167055.1 Vulcanimicrobiota bacterium
CGCCGAACGGCTCGTCCATCAAGAGCGCGCGCGGCTGCGCAGCCAGGGCGCGGGCTACGCCGACTCGCTGCGCTTCGCCGCCGGAAAGTTCGCCCGGGTGCCGGTTGCGATAGCGCGCCGGATCGAGGCGCACGAGTTCGAGCATCTCATCGACACGTCGCTCGATGCGTGCGCGGTCCCAGCCGAGCAGTGACGGCACGACAGCGATATTTTGCGCCACGTCCATATGCGCAAAGAGTCCGACGGCTTGGATCGCGTAGCCGATACCGCGTCGCATCGTGACCGCATCGAGAGTCGCGGTGTCCACGCCGTCGAGCTCGATGCTGCCGTGCTCGAGCGGCACGAGCCGGTTGACCGTTCGCAGCAGCGTGCTCTTGCCGCTTCCCGATGGACCGACGAGCGCGATGAATTCGCCGGATTTTACGTCGAGGTCGACGTCGTTGACCGCGAGCTGTGCGGCGCCTTCGTAGCGCGCGCTCACGCCGCGCAGCCGAATCGATGCGCCGCTCACGCGGCGCCCCGCAGAAATTCGGCCGCCACATCGGCTGGATCGCGGTCGCGGCTTTCGACTTGCGCGTTCATCGCCTGCGCCGCCGCGTCGGTGATGCGCGGCGAGACGGCATCGAGCACGGGCGCGATGCGCGGCTCGCGAGCAAGTGTTGCTTGGCGCACGAGCGGGGCGACGTTATACACCGGCCAGAGGTGCTTATCGTCGTCGAGAACGACGAGACGGTCGACCGCGATCGCGCCGTCGGTTGTAAATGCGGTTGCGACGTCGGCGTCGCCGTCGAGCAGCGCCTCATATTTGAGCGAGATATCGTAGCTGCGCACTGACGCAAATTTAAAGCCGCCGTACACACGTTGCAATCCCGGCAATCCGTCGGGGCGGCTGATGAACTCGGGAATCGTTGCCAGGCGCAGACGCGATGCGACCGGAGCGAGATCGCTGAGCGTTCGGAGATGGTAGCGTTGCGCGATCGATGCGGTCGTGGCGAGGCCTTGCGAGTCGTTCATCGGCGAACGCTTGAGCCAGATAATCTCGTACTCGCGCGCGAAGACCTCGCGGACATACGCGTAGCTTGCGTTTGGATCGCGTATCGGCGCGTGGTGCAGCACGTCGATAAGCGCCGTGCCGGTATACTCGGGATAGATGTCGATCTCACCGCGCGCCATCGCGGCCATCGCGATCTGGGTCGATCCCAAGTCCAAGCGGCGCACGACGTTCAAACCGGCGCGTTCGAGGGCTTGCGCGTAGATCTCGGCGATGACGATCGATTCGGTAAAGTTCTTTGAGCCGACTGCAACGGCGTTGCGCGATGCGCACGACGGGAAAGCCACGAACGAGGCGAGCGCGGCGATCGTCCGCGCGCGCGTCAACGTCATCGCCTGATCTCGGTTCCAAGCGCCATCGCCGCTACGATTGCCGAAGCGATGAGCAGGAGCTGGGCGTCGCCGGTCTGCAGGCCGCGCACGATGTCGTCACCGAGTCCGCCCGCGCCGACGAATGTGGCGAGGGTTGCGCTGCCGATGACCTCGACGCTTGCGGTGCGCACGCCGGCGAGCGCGACCGGAAGTGCGAACGGAACCACCACGCGCGCGAAGCGTTGCTGCGGCGACATGCCGAGCCCGCGAGCGACGTCGAGTGCTGCGGCCGGCGTCGATCGAATCCCGAGATCGACGTTGATGATAATTGGCGGCAAGGCGAGCAACGTAAGGGCGGCGATGGCCGGCGGCACGCCGACGCCCAGCAGCGGGACGAGCAGCGCAAGCACGGCGATGCTCGGCAGCGTGCGCCCAAGCGCGGCCGCGGCCAGGATCGGTGAGCGCGCCCAGCCGCGCGAGGCGGCCAGCAGCCCGAACGGGCCCCCGACCAGGCAGCCCAGCGTGAGCGCACCCAGGGCGAGGAGCGCGTGGCGCAGGGTGTCGGCGAAAAGCGTGGGCCACATGGCGCTGGATTTTATCCCTCGCCGGGCGAAACCATGGAAACCATGCTGTCGCAAGAAGACGCTGCACTCGAGCGCCTACCCCTAGCGCTCGACGATCCTTCATTGTATTTTAGCCGCGAACTCTCGTGGCTCGAATTCAACGATCGCGTCTTGGAAGAGGCCCTCGATGCCGGGAATCCGCTCTTCGAGCGCCTGAAGTTCGTTGCGATCTACGGGACCAATCTCGACGAGTTCTTCATGATTCGCGTGGCCGCGATCAAGCAGCAGATCGAAGCCCAGGTGGTGCGGCGTTCGGACGACGGCCGCATGCCCGCCGAACACCTGGCCGCCATTTCCACCCGGCTGCGCAGTTCGCTCGCGGTGGAGACGCGGCTGCTCAACGAGGAGCTGCTGCCGGCACTTGAGCGAGACGGCATCAAGGTGCTGCGTATCTCGGAACTCCCCGAAGATCGTCAAGTGCTGCTCGAGCGAACGTTCGACGACCGGCTGTTCCCCGTGCTGACGCCGCTCGCTGTCGACTCAGGACACCCATTCCCCTACATTTCGAATCTGTCGCTCTCGCTTGCGGTTGAATTGGAAGAGCCGACGGCGGAGGGTGTGGAGCTGCATTTCGCGCGGGTGAAGATCCCGCCGACCCTCCCCCGCTTCATTCCGCTCGAAGGTGCACCCGACGGCGAGCGTCAGTTCGTCTTGATCGAAGACCTGATCGCGCACCATCTCGATGCACTCTTCCCCGGCATGACCGTGCGTGAGGCGTATTTGTTCCGCGTGACGCGTGATGCCGATCTCGATCTGCAAGAAGACGAAGCCGATGACTTGCTGCGCGCAATCGAGTCGGAATTGCAGCGGCGCCGTTTTGGCGAGCCGGTGCGATTGGAAATCGAGCGCGGCATGCCTGAGTACATGCGCGACATTCTACTCAAGGCGCTCGACCTCTC
>PMUE01000103.1:2893-3128 GCA_003167055.1 Vulcanimicrobiota bacterium
TTGATGCGCGAGAATGACATCCTGCTGCATCATCCGTACGAATCATTCGACCCGGTCGTGCAGTTCTTGCAACAGGCCGGTGAAGACGAGCAAGTGCTGGCAATCAAGGCCACGCTCTATCGCACCTCGGGCAAAAACTCACCAATCGTGCGTGCGCTGCTCGAAGCAGCCGAGAACGAAAAGCAAGTCGCCGTCGTCATCGAGCTCAAAGCCCGCTTCGACGAAGAGAACAACA
>PMUE01000142.1 GCA_003167055.1 Vulcanimicrobiota bacterium
GCGATCGAGCGTACTGGCCATCGCCATCACGCCGCTCTTCATCGTCGGAATCTTCGGATTGCCGAAGCTTGGCGTCGTTAGCGCCGCGGTTTCCGGACTTATCGCCAACACGGCGGCGTTCGCATGGCTCCTCACCTATCTGCGCCGCAAGAACCATCCGCTACAGTTCGACCGCGAGACGCTGGTGGATATGGGAATCGATTGGAGGATTCTCGCAGCGGTGCTGCGCATCGGGCTGCCGACCGCGCTTCAGGTGATGATGGTGTCGCTGGCCGAGATTGCGGTCATCTCGTTCGTCAATCGTTTTGGATCGAGCGCGACGGCGGCCTACGGAGCGGTCAATCAGGTCGTCAGCTACGTGCAGTTCCCGGCGATCTCGATCGGCATCGCGGCTTCGATTTTCGGGGCGCAATGCATCGGCGCGCGCCGCGAAGATAAGCTCGGGAGCGTAATTCGCTCGGCGGTCGGCTTGAACTACTTGGTCGGTGGCATCATCATCGCGGTCTGCTACCTGTGCGCTTGGTTCATTCTGGGTTGGTTCATTACCGACCACTACACTCTTGTGATCGCACACCAACTGCTGATGATTACGCTGTGGAGCTATCTCCCTTTCGGAAACTCGGCCGTACTGAGCGGCCTCATGCGTGGCAGCGGCGCCGTGCTCTGGCCGACGATCAACGGTATCTTCGCCATCTGGGGCGTGGAAGTGCCGGTTGCGTGGCTTTTGATGCACCGCATCGGGCTCGACGGCGTCTGGCTCGGCTATCCAGCGGCCTTCTGCGTCGTGCTGGCGCTGCAGTTCTCATACTACGAGTTCGTTTGGAAGCGCAAAACGCACGAACGCCTCGTCTAACGCGCCCTACTTTCTTTTCTTCGCTTTTGGAGTGACACAAGTGCCCGTGGCGCGGCAGACGAGCACCGGCGGGTCCAGTACGTCGGCGGCGCTTTCGCCGATTTCCGGCCTCGCCGCGATCACTTTGCGGGCTTCGAACTCCATGCGGCGCGAGGTCTTCCCGATCTTGACGATGCGGCCCCGCGCTTCGATGAAGTCGCCGGCGAAGACCGGCGCGAGGAACTCGACGCTATCGTAGGCGGCGAAGAGTCCCTCATCGCCGTCCATTCGAGACAACAGCTCCGTTGCAACGTCGCCCAAGAGCGCGAGCATGCGTGCTCCATCGACCAGACTTCCGCCATAGTGCGCGTCGAGCGTGCTCATGCGCACTCGCAGTTTCACGTTCAAGTCTTCGCCAGTTGCCACAGTACCTCGAGTTCGTCGAGCGAGAGATCGGAAAGGGTCTTGCCGCCCGCGGCGGCGCGTTCTTCCATGAAAGCGAAGCGACGGTAGAACTTTTCGTTGGCTTCACGCATCGCGGTCTCGGCGTCGATTCCAAGCGCGCGTGAGAGATTCACCACGGTGAAGAGCACGTCACCGAGTTCCTCGCGCACGTGCGGATCGTCATGCTTGAGACGTTGCGCTTCGGCAAGCTCGGTGAGCTCTTCGTGCAATTTGTCGAGTACGCCGCCGACGTTGGGCCAATCGAAGCCCACACGCGAAGCTTTCTCCTGCATGCGCTGACCGCGTTGCAGCGCACCGAGCGCTTTGGGGATACCTTCCAGGCGGCTCTTGCGCTTTTGTCCGGTCGCCTCTTGCGCCTTGAGCTTCTCCCAGCTGCGCCACTGCGAATCGACGTCTTCGATGACGGCGTCACCGAAGACGTGCGGATGGCGGCGGACCATCTTATTCGAGAGCGCATCGACCACGTCGGCGACGGTAAACTTGCCCGTTTCAGCCCCGAGCTGTGAATGAAAGACGATTTGCAAGAGCAGATCCCCGAGCTCTTCGCACAAGGCGTTGAGATCCTCGGCTTCGATCGCTTCGACCACCTCGTAGGTTTCTTCGATCAGATACGGCACCAGCGTGCGATGCGTCTGCTCCCGATCCCATGGACAGCCGTCGCGCAGGCGCGCCATGATCTCGACCAAATCGTCCCATGAGTAGTGCTGCGATTGCGGCGGCAGCGGCACGAGCGGCATCGCGATCGACGCGGAGAGCGTTGCGTGCGGCATGCCGGGGATGATGCGCGTGCTATGCCCTTGCGCTTCGAGCGCGCGAAGCAGCGGCGGAAGGCCGGGCATATCGGAGAGTGGATTACCGAGCACGCCGAGGCCAAACGTTTCGACGTGCAGCGCGTCTAGCGCGGCGACGAAATGCGCGATCGCCTCGGCACTGCCGTGCGCGAGCGCGCCGGCATCGGGAATCAAGCTGCGATCGATCGTGACGCCGTTCGATTCGAGGGCGCGAACCAGGTCCGGTGGGGCGAGCAGCGCAACGGCGTGACCGGTCTCGCGCAAGGCCTCAAGACTTCCGACCGTCAGGTAGCCGGGTTCACCCGGTCCGAGGCCAACGATTCGAACCAACATTTTCAGTTGGCCTAGTTCGATGTGTAGCGAAGGGCCCCCAGGTGGGGGCCCTTCGGCGGCTTTAGACGGCAAAGGTTCACCTTTGACGGATAAAGGCTCCTATTGCGAGGGGCTGGCGGCCGGCGATACCGCGCCGTTGGGCGCTGCGCCGGTTGGTGGCGCTGCTGCCGCGGGCGGCGTCGGTTCGGGGCTTGGGAAGGCCGCCTGGAAGCGCGGATCGTTGACCTGAATGTTCGCTTTGCTCTGCAGATCCGCTAAGAACGGCTGAATGAGCGGCGACTCTTGCTGTTGGCGCAACAGATCAGTGATCTTGTCTTTGGTGTTTGCAAGGGTTGCTTTTTGTCCCGGCGTGCGGCTCTCCACCTGAATGATGTGATAACCGAACGGTGACTTGACGGGCGCGCTGATCACGCCGACCGGCAACGAGAAGACGGCTGCGTCGAACGACGGGACCATCTGGCCGTGACGAATCTCGCCGAGTTCGCCGCCCTTGTCGCGACTGCCCGGATCGATCGAGTTCTGCTTGGCTTCCGTCGCGAAATCTTTGCCCGCTTTCAAGTCGGCTTCGACTTTTTGCGCGGTCTTGAGATCCGGCACCAGAATGTGGCGCGCGTCCACCTGCGCGGGCTTATCGAACGCCGCGTGGTTCTTGTTGAAATACGCTTGCACTTCCGCGTCGCTGATCTTGACGTTCGCACCGACGGCCTTGTCGATGATGACCTGATCGCGAATGAGTTTGTGCACGTCGTCTTCAGTCAGACCGCGGGACTTGAGCATGTCGGCCCAGGATCCCGGCGGGAAGTTCGCCTTGATCTGATCTTCGCGCGACGCGATCTCCGCATCGCTCACCGTAATGTTGTTCTTCTGCGCGTATTGCTCGAGCAGAATCTCACGGACCNNCCGGACTCGATTCGAGCTTGTTATCGAATGCGGATTGGCTGATCGCCTGCCCGTTGACGGTCGCCAGCGTGCCGCCGCTCGAGCAGGCGGTCAGCGCCGCGGCTAAGAGCAGCGTGGCGAGACCCGCGACGGCGCGGGAGAGGTTCGACATAGACACTCCAGACTAGGAAAGTTCAGTGCGTAGGAAAGCGGAGCATTTTGGGCTCCGCGATGGGCTTGGGGGTTCTTCGGCCATGCCCGAGGCCCTCTTCAAAAGCAGCTCAAAAAAGCGCCTCACAGCGCCTCCATCAGCTTTCTCAGCAACGGCATCCAAACCGCCTCGGCCGCTTGCCCCGCGGGAACGGCCGGAAGGTCGACGACGATCTTACCCTCGCCAAACCGGAAGCGGTTCTTGGTAAGCGACTGGAGCTTGGGTATCGAGCCCGGGTCGAGCTCGAAACCGGAACCGACTGNNGCGATCGCGCACGCCGGCGGCGATTTCTTCGACCTCGATCTGCGAGCGAGCTTTGGCCAACTGCTGGTAGACCGCGATCTTCTGCGAGACTTGCGGAATGTAGTCGCTTGGAATGAACGCGCTGATCTTGACGTCGATCACGGCTTCACGCCGGTCGTCGAGCGCCGACGTCATGCCGCGACGCTCCGCGATCGCGTCGGCGAGCATCTGACAGTAGGTGTCGAAGCCGACCG
>PMUE01000284.1 GCA_003167055.1 Vulcanimicrobiota bacterium
GGCGTCAACTTCGCGCTCTTTTCCGAAAATGCCGAGCGGGTTGAACTCTGCTTGTTCGACGCGCGCGGCACGCGCGAGCTGCGCCGCATCGCGTTGCCTGAATTTACCGACCAGGTGTGGCACGGTTATTTGCCCGAGATCGAGCGCGGCACGCTCTATGGCTATCGCGTGTACGGGCCATACGATCCCGAACGCGGCCATCGCTTCAATCATCATAAGCTGCTGATCGATCCTTACGCTAAACAGCTCTCCGGCTTCGTGCGTTGGACCGACGCGAACTTCGGCTACCGAGTGGGATCGTCGCGTGCCGACCTTTCCTTCGACCGGCGCGATAACGCGGCGGCCATGCCGAAGTGCGTCGTCGTCGATACGGCGTTCACGTGGGGCGAGGACCGTCGTCTCTACACGCGGTGGCATGAGACGATCATCTACGAGATGCACGCGCGCGGATATACGATCAAGCATCCGCAGGTCAGCCCGGAGTTGCGTGGCACGTTCTCCGGGCTTGCATCGCCCCCGATCATCGAATACCTGACGCGTCTGGGCGTTACGACGGTCGAGTTGCTCCCGGTCCATGCGTCGGTCGACGATCGTTATCTGGTGGAGCACCGGCTGCGTAACTACTGGGGTTACAACTCGATCGCATTCTTTGCGCCCGATCCGCGGCTGCTCTCGGGGACGTCGCTGGGCGAATTCAAGACGATGGTCAAGCGTTTGCACGAAGCCGGCATCGAAGTCGTGCTTGACGTCGTGTACAATCACACCGCCGAAGGCAATCATCTCGGGCCGACGCTGTCGATGCGCGGCATCGACAATAAGAGTTACTATCACCTCGAGGACGGCCGCTTCTACGCCGACTATACCGGCTGCGGCAACACGCTCAACCTTTCGCATCCGCGTACGCTGCAGATGGTCACCGACTCGCTGCGCTATTGGGTCAACGAGATGCACGTCGACGGGTTTCGCTTCGATCTTGCACCTGCGCTTGGGCGTCCGGAGGGCGCATTTTCACAAGGGAGCGCGTTTCTGGCCGCGGTGCAGCAAGATCCCATGCTCTCGCGCGTCAAACTCATTGCCGAGCCGTGGGATCTTTCGCCGGGCGGTTATCAGCTCGGCAATTTCCCGGCCGGCTGGTCGGAGTGGAACGACCGGTATCGCGATACCGTGCGGCGCTTTTGGCAAGGCCACGATGGCATGATCCCGGAACTCGCTTCGCGCCTGACCGGTTCGAGTGACATCTTCGACCGTACCGGACGGCGACCGCGCTCGAGCATCAACTTCGTAACCGCGCACGACGGGTTTACCCTCAATGACCTGGTGACCTACGATCGCAAGCACAACGACGCCAACCTCGAGGGTAACCAGGACGGGCACGACCATAACTATAGCTGGAATTGCGGCGCCGAAGGACCGACCAGCGATCCGGCGATTCGCAATCTGCGCGCGCAGCAAAAACGGAATCTGTTGGCGACGCTGTTGCTCTCGCAAGGGCTACCGATGCTGCTCGCCGGCGACGAAGTCTCCAACACGCAACTCGGCAACAACAACGCTTATTGTCAGGACAACGAGATCGGTTGGCTCGGCTGGAGCGACGTCCAAGAAGATCCCGAGCTGGTCGATTTCGTACGCGATCTCATCGAGTTGCGCCGCACGCACCCGCTCTTTCGACGGCCGCATTATTTCAAAGGCAGCGCGATCTCACCAAGCGGGCTCAAAGACATTACGTGGATCGACGCAAGCGGACGCGAGATGGTCGACGCCGATTGGCACGATCGCACGCGACGCACGCTGGCAGCGCTCTTCGGCGGCGACACCGGCGACCGGTTCGTCAGCTTGCGCGGATATCCGGAGTACGACGACACGTTTCTCATGCTGCTCAATGCGCACGAGCACCAGATTCCCTTCGTGCTTCCGGCGCTGCCGACGTTTACCGGTTGGCGATTGGTCCTCGATACGACGCGACCGCAGCGGCTCGCACCCGACTCGCAGTTCTTGCCCGGCGCCGTCTTTCCGCTGCTGGGACGGACCCTTGCGCTGCTCGTAGCGGAATGATCGGCGATCGCTATGCCGACGCGTTCGGCAATCCGGTCATCGTCTCCGATGCAACGATAGCGGCGATGCGCGATGCGCTCGGCGACGAGTCGAGCAGCGTCGCGGCAGTGCCGGTCGTTCGGGTCGATCGGCTCGATCGGCCGCGGGAGATCGGCTACTACGATGACATGATCGTCGTGCCTGAGCGCGCCTACGTGCCCGAAGCACTCGAACGCGAGCCGATGTGGGGCATCGCCGCGCAACTCTATTCACTGCGTAGCGAACGTAACGACGGCATCGGTGATTTCGGCGATCTCGCGCGACTGGCGACGCTGGCGAACGAGTCGGGCGCCTCCACGATTGCGCTCAATCCGTTGCATCAATTGCATCTCAGCAATCCGTCGTCGGCCAGCCCGTATGCCCCGCTGAGCCGGCGCTATCTCAACGCGCTCTACATCGACGTCCATGCCGCGGCGGCGGAATTCGGCGTGGCGCTCGATGGACTCGATGCACGAGCGCTGCGCGAAGCGACGCTGGTCGACTATGCGGGCGTCGCCGCCTACAAGCTCGACGCACTCGAACGCTGCTACGCGAAGCTGCGCGCGCAACGGCCGTGGCAGGCTTTCGCCACCGATCCGCACCTGCGCGACGTTGGCCGCTACGAAGCGATCATGGAAGAGTTGAGTGCGCTCGATGACGAGGTCTACAGCTGGCAGCAATGGCCGAGTGAACTGCAAGACAGCCGCGGCTCCGCGGTCGAACGCTTTGCCGCGCAACATGCGCAGCGCGTCGAGTTTTTCATCTTTTTGCAATGGCTCGCCGATCGTCAACTTGCCGAGGCGGCCAAGGCGGCGAGCACGATGCCGATCGGACTCTATCGCGACCTCGCCGTCGGCGTCGATCTCGCAAGCGCCGATGTCTGGAGCGATCCCGGTGCGTTTGCGCTCGGTCTCTCGGTCGGCGCGCCCCCCGATCCGCTCAATACCGCGGGCCAGAATTGGGGCCTGCCGCCGCTGAACCCGCGCGTTCTGCGCGAGCGCCGCTACGAGCCGTTTATCGCGCTGTTGCGTGCCAACATGCGGCATGCGGGCGCGCTGCGTATCGATCACGTCATGGGCCTGCGACGCCTGTATTGCATTCCGCGCGCGTTGCCGCACGGCGGCGGCGCATACGTGAACTACGATTTTGACGCGATGCTGGGGATCGTCGCGCTCGAGAGCGTGCGCAACCGATGCATGGTTGTGGGCGAAGACCTTGGGACGGTGCCCGAAGGCTTCCGTGACCACACCGCTCAGGCGCGCGTCTTCTCGTGTCGCGTGCTGTATTTCGAGCGCGACTGGGACGGCCGATTCCGGTTGCCTGATGAGTATCCCTCCGATGCGGTCGCCAGCACCGGGACGCATGACTTGCCGACGCTTGCCGGCTGGTGGAAAGCGGCCGATGGGACCACACGCGAGCAACTGCTTGACGCGTTTGTGGCCGCGGGGATCGAAGTTGACCGCAACGCATTGACGGCACCGCTGGTTGCGGCCTATCGTTACCTTGCGCGGTCGTGCTCGCGGCTCGTGCTCTTGCAACTCGAAGATGGGATTGGATCGCTCGATCAGGTGAACGTTCCCGGAACCGTGGATGAGGAGCCGAATTGGCAGCGGAAGCTCGCCGTGCCGATTGATGCGCTTCCGGCGCATCCGATCTTTGCTGCGATCGTTCGCGCGTTGCGCGACGAACGGCCGCGAGAAGGAGGCGCGCAATGAAAGCGGTCGTGATGGCCGGCGGTGAAGGCTCTCGTCTGCGCCCGCTCACGTCGCGGCGTCCGAAACCTCTCGCGCCGATCGCCAACAAGCCGGTGATGCATCATATCGTCGAGCTGCTCAAGCATCACGGCATTACCGAGATCGTTGCGACGCTGCACTACCTGGCCGACGAGATCGAAGCATATTTCGGCGACGGGTCGTCGCTCGGCGTCGGCATGCAGTACGTCGTCGAGGACACGCCGCTCGGCACGGCCGGTGCGGTCAAGATGGCGCAGGCGCAGCTGGCCGGCGATACGTTCGTCATCATCTCCGGCGATGCAATGACCGACGTGGACCTTACCGCGCTCATTGAAGCGCATCGCAGCGCGGGTAACGTCGCGACGATTGCGCTGTGGCGGGTGAACAATCCGCTCGAGTTCGGGGTGGTGATCACCGACGACGACGGCCGCATCACGCGATTTTTGGAGAAGCCGTCCTGGGGCGAAGTCTTTTCCGACACGATCAACACCGGCATCTACGTGCTCGAAGCCGAGGTGCTCACGTATATGGAGCCGGGCAAGAATTACGATTTCTCAAAAGATATCTTTCCGCTGTTGCTGCGCGACGGCAAGCGCCTGGGCGGACACGTCATCTCCGATTACTGGGCCGACGTCGGCAATTTGCAGCAGTACCAACAGGCCAACTACGACGCGCTGTCCGGCGCGGTGCGCACGGAACGGCCGTCGAACCGGCTCTCCGACAACCTCTGGGCGGGTAGCGATTGCACGATCGATCCCAGCGCATCGATCGTGGGGCCGGTGCAGCTGGGCAATGGCGTGACGATCGGACCGGGTACGCAAATCGAGGGACCGGCGTGTATCGGCGACGGCTCGATCGTTGAAGCAGGCGCACGCGTGAGCCGTTCCGTGCTGTGGGAGAATGTGTACGTCGGCGACGACGCGCAGTTGACCGATTGCACGGTGGCCAACCGCACGATCGTGAAAGCGCGCGCGTCGATCGGTGAAGGTGCCGTGGTCGGTGAGCGCTGCGTCATCGGTGAGTCGGCCGTGATTCGGCCACATCTTCGGCTCTGGCCCGAGAAGAACGTCAGCTCGGGCGCGATTGTGTCGATGTCGCTGATCTACGGCATCAAGTGGCCCGGTTCGCTCTTCGGCGGTGTCGGCGTGACCGGACTTGCGAATCTGGAGATTACGCCGGAGTTTGCGCTCAAGCTCGGTCAGGCGTTCGGCTCGTTCTTACGCACGGGCGATGCGGCGATGACCTCGCGCGATACCCATCCGGCCAGCCGTATCATGAATCGTTGCATTATCTCCGGTTTGCTCAGCGTCGGCGTCAACGTCGAGGATTTACGGTCGTATCCCTTACCGCTTTCACGTTTTGCGACGCGAACCGGCGGTAACGGCGGCGTGCACGTGCGCATCGCGCCGGGCGATCCGCACTCGCTGCTGTTCGAGTTTTTTGACGGAAGCGGTATCAACGTCGATAAGGCCGCCGAGCGTAAGATCGAAAATCTCTTTTTCCGTGAGGATTTTCGCCGCGTCGCAATGGACGCCGTCGGGCTCTTGGATTTTCCCGCGCGCGCGCTTGAAAGCTATACCGCGGCGTTTCTCTCCGCGCTCGCACCGCAGGGATTGGCCGAGCGGCGTTTCCGCGTGGTCATCGACTATACCAACGGCAACGCGGCCCTGGTGCTGCCGCGCATCTTGAGCAAGCTCAACATCGAGACGATCGCGCTCAACGCGTATTTCGATGACAACCGCGTGCATGCGGTCAACGGCGAGCGCGCACAGTCGCTGGCGCAACTGAGCGACATCGTCGGAACGCTGCACGCCGACGTCGGCATTCTGCTCGATCACGACGGCGAAACGTTTGCGCTGGTCGATGACCGTGGGCGCATCGTCGACGGGAACGAGCTGATCGCGCTCTTGACGTTGATGGTCGTGCGCGCCGGGGCCAAGGCGGTTGCGGTGCCGGTGATGGCGCCCGGAGCGATCGAGCGCATCGCGCAGAGTTACGGCGCGACGGTGGTGCGCGCGCGCAGCGACCGGCGCTCGTTGATGGCGCTTGCCGAGTCGCGCGGGCGTGACCTTGCTTTTGCCGGCGGCGCAAACCACGAAGTGGTCTTTCCCGAATTGCACCCGGCGTTCGATGCGCTCTACGGCTCAGCCAAGGTGTTGGAATTGTTGGGACGCGAGGGTGGACACTTGAGCGAGCTGGTCGACATGCTGCCCGAATGGCACGTCGCGACCGTCACGGTTCCGTGTCCATGGGAGCACAAAGGCCGCGTCATGCGCTCGCTCATCGCCGAGCAGCAGCGCGATCAGATCGAACTCTTCGAGGGCCTGCGCGTTCGTCACGACGATGGTTGGGTGCTGGTGCTGCCCGACGCGTCCGACCCCACCTTTAGCGTCTTTGCTGAAGCGAACAGCGACGGCGAAGCGTACGCGTACGCCGAGCGCATGGGTACGCGCATCGGACAACTGGCGTCGGTATGAGCGCGGACCCTTCGATCTTTCGGGCGTGGGAGAATTTCTACGTCATCACCGGCTCGTCGTCGGCGGCACTGACCGGTTTAGTCTTTATCGTTGTGACGCTTTCGGCCGGCCGGCGCCGCACGACGGACACCACCACGAAGAGTGAAGGCACCTCGATCTTTAGCTCGCCGACGGTGGTGCACTTCTGCGCGGCGTTCTTCACCGCGGGCGTCTTCAGCGCGCCCTGGCACGCGCTGGTTTTGCCTGGGGCGCTGATCGGCATCATGGGCGCATTCGGCGTCGCATACTCCATCAACACCGGCATTCGCGCACACCGCCTCGCGTCGTACCAAGCCGACGTCAGCGACTGGATTTGGTTCATCATCTTGCCGCTGCTGGCCTATGTCATCGTTGCGATTTCCGGTTTTGCGCTCGCGCTCATTCCAAGCACCGCGGCATTTGCACTCGCCGGTGCGACCCTGCTGCTGATCTTCATCGGCATCCATAACGCGTGGGATGTCGTGACTTATTTGGCAATCAGCTCCGACGAAGAATAGCCGCTGTCGAACGCACCGGCAACCGTGCCGGAGTCGTCGCTTGAGGCTGCTTCACCGGCAAAGAACAACGTGTCATCGATCGGCTCGGCGAGCCCTTCACGCGCGTTGCCCCCATCGACGCGCAGATAGCTGTACGCACCTAGCGCAAACGGATCGGCATCCCAGTCATGCAGGTAGGCCGCGTGTAATTCGGCACGCACGTCGACCGACGGGAAGAGCTCCATGGCCGTATCGAGCGCGGCGCCGGTCGAATCCAAGCCGCTATTGCGCAAGCGCAGCGCGGCCCCACCGCCGGACCAGCCCATGAGCACCGGCGACCGGTCGGGGTTACGTGTCCACAGCGTGCGCACCGGACACTCTGCCGCTTGGAAAAAGCCGGCCTCGCGATAGCGTCCATTGTCGACCTGCTCCCAAAACGCGGTACGAAACTCGAGCGCGACCTTGACCACCGGGCCCATCGCGATCGCGTCGATCGCCGCGCGCTTTTCCGACGGCAGCGCGGGTGCGAAGAGTTCACCGCCCGCGTGCAGCACGCCGATCGGAAGCGTGATGATCGCGCGCTTTGCCCGCACGCGCAACGGAGCACCGGCGCGAGTTGCCTCGAGCGTCACCGCGTGCCGTGACCATTCGATGCGGGTGACCACCGTTTGCAACGCGAGGCGATCGCCGGCGATCTGCGCGAGGTGCTGCATCACCGGCGCGTAGCCGTGAAGCGGACGATGTGAGGTGTCGTTGACGCCGCTGCGCCATTCCTTGGCGATACCGATGATGCTCGCATCCTCAACGATTGCTGCATCGAAGCCTTCGACCAGCGCGCACACGTCGGCGCGTTGCTCGGCGGAGAGTTCCTCGCGCGGCATGGTATCGAGGAATGCCGCAACGCTCTGGTCGCGACCGGCAATGTCGACGCGTTCCAATATCCGCTCAGTCGTGGTCCAACGGTCCGACTCGAGCGCGAGGCGACCGTTGCGCAGGCGATAGAATTCTCCGCCGCTTGGAATCGCTTCTTCGCCGATCTCGCGCATCAACTCGCGAGTCGAACGGGCCGCGCCGTGAATGAATTCAGCACCCAACTCGATCGGATAGGATCCGTGGATCGATGACAGCGTGTGCGCACGACCTCCAACGCGATCGCGTGCTTCGAGTAGTAAGAAGTCGATGCCTCGCTCGTGCAGGCGGCGCGCGGCGGCGAGGCCTGCAGCGCCGGCGCCGATGACGACAACGTCGGTGGAACGCTCGCTCACGATCGAGCGGTTACGAACGAGAGCTTAGCGTCGAGAATATCGAGCACGCACGGCCAGGTGAATTCCCGCGCGGTCGCGTGCGCACTCTCGACCATGCGCTCGCGTGCTCCCGGATCGCTCCAAAAGCGCTCGAGAAAGCTTGCCAATTCAACCGGGTCGGCGGTGTCGCAGACGATCGCGTTGTCGAACGCGCGCGCGTAGTCTTCGCCCGTCGAGCCGCACACCGCGATGCCGCCCGACGCCATCACTTCCAAGCCGACAAGTCCAAACGGTTCCTTGCCGCTGTTTGCGAGCACTGCATCGGCCGCGGCATAGAGCGTATAGAGTAACTCGTCAGGCAAAAAGCTACGAACGTTGACGATATCCCCCTGGCTGTTTGCTAATACACCGGCGAGCGATTCGGCCGTCGGTGCATCGAGATGCACGTCGTCGATGACCAGTCCACGTTGCGTCGCGCGCGCAAAGACGTCGCCTCCGTAGGGCTCCTTGCCGCCGCGCACGACGAGCTGCACCGGGACACCCTGCTCGCGCAGATCGGCGACGGCATCGATGGCTTGGAACCAGCGCTTGTCGGGATCGAAACGTCCAACCTTGAGCAACAGATGCCGATTGCCCAGCATGCGCCGCAAGTACGCGGCGCCGGCCGCACTGGCCTCGGCAAAGATGCGCTCGGGGATGCCGTTGGGAATCACCAGCGCTTGCGCACCATGTTGCGCGAGTTCGAATTTCATGTAACGGCTCACGGCGGTGATCGTCGCGGCCTGCGCCAGCGCGTGAAAATCGATCGTATGAAAGCCGTAGGTGTTGTTGGCGTTCCACAAGATGGTGAGCGCGTCGCGCAGACCGGCTTCGCGCGCAATACGATCGAGGGTCAGGACCGCCGGTACCGCGTGCCAATCTTCCGCCATCACCAGCACACGTTCACCGCGCGCCGCAGCCGGCCGCAGCATCTCGTCGAGCACAAAGCTCGGGACCGAGTTGCGGTAGTCTTCCATCTTGCCCCACTCACCGTCGTAGACGCCGAGCGGGTGGTGAACCGAAATCCATTGGCACCAACGACGTAACGTCAAGGCCGTGCCGCGCGATTCGACCGGGTCGAGATGCGGATCACCGACGAAGATGAGGTCGGTCCGTGTTCCGGCGTCATCGAGTGCGATCCCAAGCTCGCTCACGCGCACACCCAATCCGCCGACCATTGCATAACGGTCAGGCCCCTCGAACGAGAGGATTGCCACGCGGGACGGGATATGCGGGTAACGCGCCACGTTAACCGTATTCGCTGCGCTGCTCGATGAGCTTTGCTACCAGCCCCGTCCAGCCGGTTTGATGGCTCGCGCCGATCCCCGCGCCGTTGTCGCCGTTGAAGTATTCGTAGAACAGCAGGTTGTCGCGCCAGTTGGGATCGCTGTTGAATTTTTCAGCGCCCCCGAATACCGGCCGATTGCCATGCTCGTCGGGAAGGAAGAGATCGATCAGCCGGTTGGAAAGCATCGCGCTCACTTCCCAGAGGTCGCACATCGTTCCGCTGCCGGTCGGCGCCTCGACTTTGAGCGTCGCGCCGTAGTAGTAGTGAAATTTCTGCAGCGCTTCGATCAGCAAGTAGTTGAGCGGATACCATACGGGACCGCGCCAGTTGGAATTGCCGCCGAACAGGCCGCTTGACGATTCGGCCGGTTCGTAATCGACGCGATACTCCTGTCCGTCCAAGCGTAGGATGAACGGGTGCTCCTTGTGATAACGCGACAGCGCGCGCAATCCGTAGGGGCTGAGGAATTCGTCCTCGTCCAGCATCGTCTTGAGGATGCGTCCCAATCGATCACGGCTGACGATCGAGAGCAGCCGGCGTTGGCCCACGCCCATCTCATCGATGCTGGCAACGTTTCGCGCGAGCTCGGGACGATGGCTGATGAACCACTCCACGCGGCGCTTGAACTCGGGCAGCGCGTCGAACTCCTCGGGTTCGATGATCTCGACGGCGAGCAGCGGCAGCAAGCCGACCATCGAGTGAATGCGCATCGGCATCGTCTGCCCGTCGTCGAGCATCAACATGTCGTAGTAGAATCCGTCCTCGTGATTCCACAGACCCGAGCCGCCGAGATGATTCATCGCGTCCGCGATGTAGAGGAAGTGCTCGAAAAACTTGATGGCGATGTCTTCGTAGACGTTGTTGTGCATCGCAAGTTCGATCGCGATCGCGAGCATGTTGAGCGTATAGACGCCCATCCAGCTCGTGCCGTCGGATTGGTTCAAGAAGCCGCCGGTCGGCAGCGGCTTACTGCGATCGAACACGCCGATGTTGTCCAAACCCAAGAAGCCGCCTTGAAAGACGTTGTTCCCCTGCGCATCCTTGCGGTTGACCCACCAGGTGAAGTTGATCAACAGCTTCTGAAAGATGCGCTCGAGGAACGCGAGGTCGCCGCGCCCGTGCTCTTTTTGCTCGATGTGGTAAATGCGCAGTGCCGCCCAGGCGTGGACCGGTGGATTCACGTCGCTAAACGCCCACTCGTAGGCCGGCAGCTGCCCGTTGCCGTGCATGAACCACTCGCGCGCGAGCAACACGAGCTGACCCTTAGCAAAGTTCGGATCGATGAGCGCAAACGCGACGGTGTGAAACGCAAGATCCCATGCGGCAAACCACGGATATTCCCACTTGTCCGGCATCGACATTATTTCGGCCGAGTCGAAGTTCGTCCACTCGTGGTTGCGCCCGGACAGTCGCTCGGGCGGCGGCGGGGGCTGGAGCGGATCGCCATGCAGCCAGCGCGGGACGTTGTAGTGATAGAACTGTTTGGTCCACAAGAGTCCGGCAAACGCCTGACGCTGCACGCGCCGGGCCTCGACGTCGGCGTGGAACGGATTGATATCTTCGTAGAAAGCGTCGGCCTCCTCGATGCGCGTGGCGAACATCGCGTCGAACGCGTCACCGAACGGCGGGTCCGCAGGAGCCTTGGAGAGACGCAGCTCGATCGTGCGCGTCTCGCCCGGCTCGAGCGTCATCGGATAGTGCGCGCTGACCTTGGTGCCGCGCATATCGTCGACCGCTGCGCTCTCGCCCGCAAGCAAATAGCGCTCGATGCCGTCTTTGGTGCGCGGCGCGCGATTGGGCACGCCGTAAAGCGCCTCGAAGTTGGTCTCGTTCTCGGTGAAGAGCATCGCGGCGGCGTCTTTGGCGCAGAACCAATAGTCGCCGAGATTCGCCTGGTGGGCAACGAGCGCGTGGATGCCGTTCACGTGGTGGCGCTGCTCGATCGAGGAGCGTTCGATGCCATCGCGCCACGACCATTCGTTGCGAAACCAAAGCGTCGGCAGCAGGTGTAAGAGCTGTGCCGAAGCGCCGCGATTGGTGGCTCGGACTCGGATCAAGATGTCATCGTACGCCGCCTTCGCGTATTCGATCTCTACGTCGAAGTAGGCGTTGTCGTCGAAGATACCGGTGTCGATCAGTTCGTATTCTGACTGCGTTCGCCCGCGCCGGCGATTCTCGTCGATGAGATTTTGATACGGAAAGGTCGCGTGCGGATATTTGTAGAGCGCGCGCATGTACGCGTGCGACGGCAGGTTGTCGAGGTAGTAATAGTATTCCTTGACGTCTTCGCCGTGATTGCCTTGCGAGCCGGAAAGCCCGAAGAGCCGTTCCTTGATGCGGTCGTCGTTGCCGTTCCACATCGAGAGCGCGAAACACAAATGCTGATTGATGTCGGAGATGCCGAAAATACCGTCTTCGCCCCAGCGATACACGCGCTTCGCTGCAAGGTCAAAAGGGAAATAGTCCCAGGCTTCGCCGGTCGCGCTGTAGTCTTCACGCACCGTTCCCCATTGCCGATCGCTGACATATGGACCCCAAGCTCGCCAATTGCGGCGCTCGGCGTGCTCGAGCATGCGTCCGTGCTCGACGGTGGGCGGGTCGATCATTCACTCTCCTGTAACGCGTGCCACGTTCGCAACACTTCACCGACGCTCCACGCCTGCGCGATGCAGCCGCGAGCCTGGTGAGGTGCATCGCCATCGGCAATTTCGGCTAACGTTCCAACACCGTAGCTGTCGATGCGCGCAGCCAACGCCTCGATAAAGCGTAAGGCGCGCGCCCGGTCGCCGTATGCATTCGCGTAAGCGCGCGCAAATGCTCCTGCGAGAAAGGGCCACGCGGTGCCGCGGTGATAGGCAGCATCGCGATCATGCGGCGATCCCCCATAGTGGCCCGCGTATGCCGGATCGGCAGGTGAAAGCGAGCGCAGCCCCATCGGCGTCCATAATTCGTGGGCAATGCGATCCACGATCGCCTGTTCGCGGAGACTCTCAAATGCCCGAAAGGGCAACGCCACCGCGTACACCGCGTTGGGCCGGATGCTTGCGTCGTTGCCCTGCGGGCCGTCGAGGACGTCGAATGGATAATTCTCGTCGCCGTTCCAAAATCGCTCGAACGACGCGCGGGCCTGGGTGCCCAACGCGCGATACCGCGACGGGTCGCGTCCAAGCTTTTGCGCGAAGCCGTCCATCGTGCACAGCGCGTTGTACCACAACGCATTGATTTCGATCGGCTTACCGATTCGCGGCGTCACGACCCAATCGCCGACCTTGGCGTCCATCCAGGTGAGCTGCACGCCGGCTTCGCCCGCGCGCAACAACCCATCGCGGGGATCGACCGCGATGCCGTACCGCGTTCCGCGCGCGTACCAGTCGACGATCTCGCCGAGTGTGTCGAAAATCGATGCAACTAGCGTGAGGTCTGAAGCGGCGGCGTGATAGCAGCGCACGGTTTCGATGAACCACAGCGCCGCGTCGACCGTATTATATTCCGGCGCAGCGCCGCTATCGGGAAAGCGATTGGGCAGCATGCCCCGATCGACGTATCGCGCGAAGGTGCGCAGAATGGTGGCGGCGAGCTCGGGACGTCCGGTCGCCAGCGTGAGGCCGGGCAATGCGATCATCGTGTCGCGCCCCCAATCGCCGAACCAGTGATAGCCGGCGATCACGGTTGCACCGGGTTGCGCTTCGACGCTGCGCGCGACGATGAACGCGTCGGCAGCGAGGACGAGCGCTTCGATCCACGCAGGCGCTTGCGTCATGCCCGGGTGCGCCGCGTGCCACCGGGTGACGAGCTCGCGCTCACGCGCATGCGGATCGCTGGGGGCGGTGTCAGCGGCGTCGAGTGCAGCGCGCACGCGCCGCGTCGCACCGGACTTCGGCAGCTGCATATGAATCGTTAGCGCATGATACAGATCTTCGGTATCGTCGAGTCCGCGTTGCGTCTCAGCGTTGTAGCGAAAGCCGTAATACCAGCCCTCACCCGGTTGCAGCGTGGCGCCGGACGCGCGTAAATACCACGTTGCGCCGCTGCCGAGATGCAGCGTCGCGAGGTCGCCGTCGATGTGCGCCACGTTCGAAACGTCGTAGGCCTTCGTGAGCGCGTGGTAATCACGGTCGTTGACGTAGGCCCTGAGCGTGAGATCGACCGGCGCGCTCGCATCGCGTAGCTGCCACTCGATCCACGTGACGTTGGACGCGTCGTCCATCCAAATGCGCCGCTCGAGCAGCGCGTCGGCGAATGCGTAGGTCCACACCGGCACGGTCCCGTCCAGACGAAAATCCACGATGGTGGAAAACCCTTGCGGCGCGAGCGTTCCGTCGTGCCAGCGATTTGCCGAAAGGTCGGTGTGCGTGCCGCAATACGCGACCGTCGCGTCGCACTTGTTGAAGAGCACACGCCGTCCAAGCGGCGGGTCAAGTGCGGCGACGAGCAGTCCGTGATAGCGCCGCGTCAGCACATCCGAAACCGTGCCGGACGCGTAGCTGCCCAGTCCGTTCGTGCATAGCCACTCGCGCGTCATTGCATCGGTGCCCAACGCTGCACGAAGAAGACGCTTGGCCGGCCGACGCGCCGGAGGTAATAGCCGCGCACGGCGACGGGACCGTCGGGCGCGGTAAGGAGTCGGCGGCCCAATGGAATCGTGCCGGTACTATCGGTCAAGATCCCTTTGGTCGGATCGAGCGTGCCCGCGATCGTGACCGTGTTGCCTTGCTTGAGCTTGTCGAGTGCCGTCACCGGCACCGGATCCATGAAGCGCAACTTGGCGGTGGCCTCGGGAGTGACGCCCTGGCCGAGCAGATGGACTCGTACCGTGTACGTGCCCGGATTGGGGGACGACCCGTCGGAGGCGACGCCGTTCCAAATGTAGACGACGAGCACGCTCGGCCCCGGAACGAATTGTCGCGCGTGTACCGGAAACGTTGTGCTTTGCGGCGAGACGGTTTCGTTGGTCCAAATGACCTGATCGCCGTGCAGCACTTGGATCTCGTATTCTTCGGGGCGCGCGAATTTGACCGCGACCGGCGCGGTGGCGCTGTTGTGTGCGGCGACTTCGATCGACACACCGTCAAGCAAATCGAAGCTGCTCTGCTGTAATTGCAGCGAGAGTGTCAGCGCAGCTAGCGCGAGCATGAAATGCGTCCTTCCATCGCCTCGCCGGCGACCCAGACCGACTTCAACCCAAGCGGCGCCGATACCGGCCGCTCGTAGGTGGCCGTGTCGATGAACTGCTCCGCGTCGAAGAGCAGGAGGTCGGCGCGCGCGCCCTCCCGGAGTTCCCCACAGTCAGGCAGACTGAAGACCTGGGCGGCAAGCCCGGTCATACGGTGAACCGCTTCTTCGAGGGTCAGTGTGCGGCGCTGACGCACGAACCGGCCGATCACGCGCGGGAACGTGCCGAATGTGCGCGGATGCGGATAGCCTTGAGCAGTGATGCCGCTCTTGGCGCGCGCCGACGCGTCGCTGCCGATGCAGCTGAACGGCGCGCTCATCACGGTCGCGACATCGTCTTCGCTCATGTTGAAGAAGATCGCTTGAACGTCGAGCCGCTCTTCGCGCAGTAACTCGAGGGCGGCGCGCGCCGGCGGGAGCCGCTTGCGTCGCGCGTACTCGTCGAGCCTTTGTCCCTGAGCGTCCGCGTTGCGCTCGCTGCCGACGGTCGTCAGCAAGATGTCGTCCCACGTACCGCCACGATCGAGCTCGAGTCGCAGCGCCAGGGCGGCCGCGGTCGCGGGGTCGGCGAGCCGCTCGAGGATCGCATCGACGCCGCCGTCGCGCGCGTCGTCGGGCAGAATCGTATCGAGGTCGGTCCAGCTCGCGACGTACGGATAGAGATCGGCGTGGACCGCCAAACCTTCGCCCCGCGCGCGCTCGATCGCGGCCAGCGAGCGATGGACTTTGCCCCAATTCTTTTTCCCGGCGGCTTTGTGGTGCGAAAACTGAACCGCGACGCCGGCGCGCCGGCCGACGTCGAGCGATTCGGCGACCGCCTCGAGCAAATCGTCGCCTTCGTTGCGTAAGTGCGAAACGTAGCGCGCCGCGCCACTCTCGCGCGCAGCTCCGGCACAGGCTGAAAGCTCGCGCACATCGGCATAGCGCGAGGGCGTGTAAATCAAGCCGCTCGAAACGCCCAATGCCCCTTGCTCGACTGCTTCACGAACGAGCGTGGTCTCGCTTTGCAGCTCCTCATCGCTCAGGCGTCCCATGGCATCGCCGCGCACGCAGCGCCGCGTCGTTCCAAGTCCGGCCAAGGTCGCTACGTTCAGAGCGACTCCCGAGCGCTCGACCAGGTCAAAAAAACTCGCCAGAGGCTTCCACTCCGGCTCGAGGCCGAGGTGGCGCAAGCTCTCGCGCCGCTGCTCGAGCGCCACTCCCCGCAACGGCGCGACGGAGCTGCCGCAGTTGCCGCCGATCTCGGTCGTCACCCCTTGGCGAATCTTTCCCTCACAGCGCGGATCGACCAGCCACAGCTCGTCGGAATGGGAATGGACGTCGATGAATCCCGGTGCGAGCGCGAGGCCGTCGCACGGCACCCGCTCGTGCGCGTCGCGCTCGCGCTTGCTGC
>PMUE01000077.1 GCA_003167055.1 Vulcanimicrobiota bacterium
CGCTCGTCGGCTTCGGCGACGGCGCATCGCGCGTCCTCGCGACGATCGTAGAACCGTACGATCTTGCTATCGCGCAGCCACCGGTGTTTCGTGCCGCCGTCGCATTCAATCCGGATTGCGCGCGCCGCTACGGTGATTGGACCGGATCGGTGCCGTCGCGTGCGTCGGGCACAGCGGGTGCGCCACACGGCGGCGGCCCCGAACCGGGACTTTTTCGAAGCGCCACACCGCTGCTGATCGTGGGTGGCCAACCTTCGTGTCGCGACTTGGCGCGCTATTCATACGTGCACGAGTATTTCGTGGACCAGGTGAATAGCGACGCATTCGGGCCGATAGCGGCGTTCATCGCAGAAAATGCGCTCTATTCCGTCGTCACGTTTGCGTCGTCGCAGCGTGGCACGACGCTGACCGGCGAGTTGACCGTACCGGCGACGGCGTCGCGCGTTCCGGCCATCATCATCTCGCCGGGTACGGCGGGCATCGAAGGCTTTTCGTTTTGGGAGCGGCCGTGGGCACGACGACTGCGGGATCTCGGCTACGCGTCGCTCATCGTCGACAGTTACATGTCACGTCACTCGTCGTGGAAAAATCATTGGCGGATCGATCCGCGCGCGGTGAAGTCGCGCGATCTCCTCGACGCGTAAAAATATCTCGCGGCGCAACCATTCGCTCGCGCCGGATCGATCGGGCTGCTCGGGCGTTCGAGCGGCGGAACCGCGGTCCTCGCCGCGATTGCGCAAGGGCCCAAGCCGTCGCCGTTTGCCGTGGCCGTTGCCGATTACGGTTATTGCCAACTTAGCTATGGAGCGTGGCCCGGCGGAACGCGGGCACCGAGCGCGTCGATTGCCTATCGCACCAGCGTCCCGTTGCTGATTCAAGTCGGCGCGGACGACACGACCGTTTCACCTGCGGCGTGTAAGGCGCTGGTCGCAAGCGCACGTGATGCCGGCGTGAACATCGACCTCGTGGTCTATCCGAACGTTGGGCATCGTTTCGATGCCGGAGTTGTTGAGACGCCCGCTGCAACGGTGCAAGCGTCGGTGCAACGCATCACGACGTTCATCAAAGCGCACTTACCCCGGTAACCTTTGTTACCCCGCCGCGACGGTTAATTATCAGCGGGGAACATCGCGCGACCGCTCGACGTGCTATCATCGATCAATGAAACCCCTTTTCTTCGCGCTATTAGCCGCGGCGACGCTGCTCCTGACGAGCGTGCCTTCGACGGCGCTTGCAGAAGACGATATCACCATCACGAATCGCAGTTCGCTGGTGATCCAGTTTATCTACATTTCACCCCCAGGCGAAAATAATTGGGGCGAGGATTGGCTCGCTGCGGCAAAATATGGCGTTATCGTGCCGGGCGATCATGCCATGTTCAGAATCGATCAAGGTTGCATTGAGGACATCAAGGTCACGTTTTCGGACAACCACTCGAAGGAGTGGCGTAATCTCGACACGTGCAAAAACAATCTTGAGGTATCCGACTAAACGCAGTTGGCCTAAAATATCACATCTTATAGCTGTGCAGGCCGCTGATCCAGATGTTGACGCCGAGATAGGTGAAGATCACGACCGCGAAGCCGATCACGCTTACCCAGTTCGTCCGCAGTCCACGCCAGTTATTACGCGTATGCAGATGCATGTACGCAAGATACACGATCCACGTCGCTAACGCGGCCGTTTCTTTTGGATCCCATTGCCAATAGGCGCCCCAGGCTTCCTTGGCCCACGCGGCGCCCGTAATGATCCCGATCGAAATCAGCGGCAACCCAATTGCTACAGCGCGATAGACGATCACGTCGAGTTGCGCGAGCGAGGGGAGCGTTTGCAGCCACAGCGCAAGTGGATTGCCGTTTGCGGCGGCCGTCGCGAGCGCCGGCGTGTCGCCATGAACGCGCATCGTCATGCCGCCGGTCCCGGCGAGTTCGACAGTTGACACGGTCGCGGCAACGCGGGCTTCGGCGTAGTACTTGATCAGATAGATCACCGAGAAGACGAAGGCCACGAGAAATGCTGCATACGACGACACGACGATAGGCACGTGCACCTTCGCCCAATACGATTGCAACGACGGGACCGCGGGCATGGTGCCCTCGTTCCAGGTCACGCCGTAGGCCAGCGCAATGCCGGCCAGAGCTAGCACAAAGCCGCCGGCATACCACGCGTTATAGCGCCACGCCATACCGATGAAGATTGCCACCGACATTGCCGCAAAGAGCGAGAGCGAGCCGTAGAGGTTGAGCAGCGGCCAAATGCCGGTGAGCTCCCAGCGCACGCCGAGTTGCGCGAACTGCGCCACGCAGCCAACCACCGCGAGCGGAATTCCCAAATTGCGCAGCCATGCTTCGCGCGAGAAAAAATACGCAAACAAGGCGAGCGCGCCGAAAACGTAGCACGCGATCGCGACGATCATCAGCAGCTCGTCAGCTTGCAAATGTCCGTTCATGGCGCCTTCACCGCGTACTCGGATGAGAATTCCGAGATGAGGCCTTGGAACTGCGATTCGAACATGTCGTACCCTTTGACGGTGGTTGCCGCCAGACCAACCGTCCATAGGCCGCCGGGCGCGGGATCGACGCGCGCGTACAGCCGCGCGGGAAGAAAATAGAACGAGATCAAGAGGCCCGCTACCAGCACGAGCGCGCCGATGCCGACCAGCGGAATCCCCGGATCGTAGCGGTACTGAAATCCGCTATAGAGCAGATAGCGGCTGGGCACCAGACGCCAGCCGCCGCCCAAATCGACCCAGCTGCGCAACGGGACGATGGCGGTGCCGGCTTGCTGGCCGCCGTTGCTGACCGAAAGGATTACGGCTGGATCGTTGACGCGCGGATCGGCGGAAGGCATGCCGCTAGCGCGATCGACGGTCGGAACGAAGCGATCGTAACTGATCGTCAGCCGCGTTCCGGGAACGTCGAAGTTCTCGCCCTCGAGCAGCACGCGATCTGAGAGCGCCGGCACGTTCTTGCCGTCGTGCGTGATCGTAAAGCGCATTGCGAAACCGTAGCTTGCTTGATAGTAGAGCGTGCCGTCGACGTCGATCGGATGATTGACGCGCACGGTCATCGCCTTGGGCACGCCGTCGTTTCCGGTTACGGTGACGTGCGAGACGTAGTCGGTCGGTTGATAGACCATCCCGCCTTTGGTGAGCACCGGCGTGATCTTGTACGCGAAGTCGTCTAAATGCAGAATCGCTTTGGTCTGCGGAATCTCCACCGATTGCCCGGTAACGACCGCGGTCTCGCCCGAAAACCCGCGCGCCCAATACAGTGTCGTACCGGCGGCGATGATCACAAAGCCGATGTGCGCGACGAGCACGCCGCGCCGTGCCCAGTTGTGCTTGTCGGCGAACGTCCATTCGGTGCCGTCGAACTCGCGTTTTCGCAGTTGCCAGCCGCGCGCGCGAAAGAACCCCTCGACGCGCTCCCGCACGGTGCGCTCGTCACCCGCGACCTCGAGGCTCGCATGCAGCGGAATTTTATCGATCTTGACCGGCCGCAGGGGCGGCATGCGTGCCGGGATCACGCGTTTGAACGTGCACACCGTCAGCGAAAGAAGAATCAGCCCGATGATCCCGACGTACCACGGCGAGTGATAGATGTTGTCGAAGCGCAGACGCAAGATCGCGCGCGCGATCGGCGCCGGGTAGCTGTCGAAATAGATGCCCGGGTCTTTGCCCTGATCCACGATCACGCCGATCAACGTGAGCAGGCCCCACACGACGAAGAGGCTGACCGCAAAGAGCACGTTCCCGAACGTGCGGACGAAGTCTGAGTAGTAGGTGTTGAGCGTGCTGCTACCCAGGTACCGGCTCATTCGCTGGAACCAATTTGGCCCAGCCCGAAGGGTTGCGTCATCGGCATCCCGCGGACGTCGTTGCTCTTCGCTCGCAAAGGACCGCTTTTGTCGCTCATCGCGCCTTGTCGGCGTGTGCCGATGAACGCAACGAATGAGTCGCTACCTGGGTAGCAGCGCGCTAATTTCGCGACCACGATGCTTCGAAGATACGGATGATCCAGATCGAGACCTCATACAAAACATACATCGGTGCCGCGAGCAGTGCCATGGTGAGCGGATTGCCGTCGGGCGCCGCGATGCCGGCGGCAACGACGAAGGCAAAGAGCGCGTGACGGCGGTAGCGGCCGAGCCATGCGGCATTGACGATGCCCAGGCGCGCGAGCCCCACCAAAATGATCGGAAGCTGAAAGATGATCGCGAAGAGCGCGAGCAAGATGAGGACGAAATTGATCGTCTCGCCGACGCCGAAGGTCGGCGTCGCGACCGCATCGGTGATGCCGATGAGCGCTGCGACGACGCGCGGAAGCACAATGAAGTGCGCGAACGCAAGACCGAGCGCTGCAAGCAGCAGCGACGGCACGATGAAGCTGTAGACCATGCGCCGCGTGCGCGGATGAATGGCCGGCACGACGAACATCCAGGCTTGGTGGAACAGCACGGGTAGGCCGAGTACGATACCGCCGACCAACGAAAACTTGAACTCCGTGAAGATCACGTCGGCCGGCCCGAACGCGTGCAGCGCGATCCCGTGAAAATAGGATTGCACCATCCACTTGATGGCGAACTGCGACGGCCAAAAGAGCACGACGGCGATTCCGCCCACGGCACCGATCGAGATCAAGAGACGCGTACGGAGCTCCCGCAGGTGCTCCGTGAACGGCATTTCTTTCTGATCCCAGAGAGATTCAGCGCTTTGCGGCGCGTCCCGCGTTTCGAGCTGCACGTTAGATGTACGCTTTAGGCTTGCGTGCCTTTACCGGGGGTGGGCGGCGGTACGGCTTCGCCGGCGACGCTCCCGGCTTGCACGTTTTCCATCACGTCGGTGTGCTGCGCATCCATCCGCTGGCGCGCCTCTTCGCGGGCGCGCGCGGTGGCTTCGTCCGCCTCGATCTGGCCCATCATGAATTCCTTTTTGGCCTGACCGGCGCTGCGGGCGAGCTTCGGCAGCTTATCGGCTCCGAAGAGGATCGCACCGACGACCAAAATGCCGATGATGATCGGCGCGTCGATTATCGCGAGGACGGGGTGAAACATGGACGTTCCTTTCTATTCGGCGGCCAGCGCATCGGCCAGCCGCTTCATCTCTTCCTTCGCCGCGCTTGGGGGCAAAGGCTCCAGCGCGGCCTTGGCGCGCTCGGCATAGCGAGCGATCTCCGCGCGCGTGCTGTCGAGGCCGCCTTCTCGCGCGATGGCGGCCACGACACCCGGTATGCCGGCGTCGCCGGATCCGCCGTAGAAACGATCCACCGCTTCATAGAATTCCCGGTTGCCCGCTCCAAGCGCCAATACTAACGGAACGGTTACCTTGCGCTCGCGCAGATCGTTTCCGACCGGCTTACCGAGCGAGCGCTCATCGGCGGTCATGTCGAGCAGGTCGTCGTTCATTTGGAACGCGATGCCGTAAAAGTCGCCATAGACGCGCATCGCGTCGATCTGCTCGGCGCTGCCGCCGCCCATGATCGCGCCGCATGCGGCTGACGCCGCGAACAGCGAGGCGGTCTTCTTTCGAGCGATCTCGACGTAACCGTCGAGCGTGAGCTCCAGATTCCCAAGCGCCTGGAGCTGCAGAACTTCGCCGTCGCAGATATCCGCCAGCGTTGCCGAGAGAATGTTCGGTACCGGGTGCGGATAATTTGCGGTGACGTTCTTGAAAATCCACGCGAAAAGATAGTCGCCGGCAAGCACCGATACCCGATTGCCGAAGTCGACCGCGGTCGCGTTGACGCCGCGGCGCGTCATCGCGTTGTCCACCACGTCGTCGTGAATGAGCGTAGCGACGTGAATCAACTCCATGTAGGCGGCCAAGTGCAGATGGCGCTGCGGATCGTCGCCGCACGAGGAGGCGGCAAGTAGCGTGACGCGCGGACGCAAGCGCTTCCCGCCGGCGGCCAGCATGCGTCGAACGGCCTCGGTGATAATCGGATTGTCGGTCGAGAAGCTCGCGCGGAAAAAGTGCTCGACGAGGTCGTGCAGA
Source organism: Vulcanimicrobiota bacterium (assembly GCA_003167055.1). Lineage (GTDB taxonomy): Bacteria > Vulcanimicrobiota > Vulcanimicrobiia > Vulcanimicrobiales > Vulcanimicrobiaceae > Aquilonibacter > Aquilonibacter stordalenmirensis. The sequence continues at coordinate 5,996 of PMUE01000077.1, forward strand.
TTCGATTCGTCGCTGCGCAACGTGCTAGCCACTAGGCCTTGGTCCCGTAGTGAATGGCGATCGATCCGCCCATCAGCCGTTCGAATCCCGCGTCGGCAAAGCCGGCTCGCGTGAAGCGGGTGCGCAGATCCTCGGCGCCGGGATGATGTGTCAGCGAATTCGGCAAGTAGGTATAGGCTGCGCGCGAACCGCCGACCATCCCACCGATCAACGGCACGAGCCGATAAAAGTACAGATCGAAAAATCGTTTGAACAGGCGATTCGGCGCTTTGCTGACGTCGAGGTTTACAAAGCGCGCGCCGGGTTTGAGCACGCGCACGATCTCGCGCAACACCTGATCGATCTCGACCACGTTACGCAGGCTAAACCCCATCGTCGCACCGTCGAACGTGTTGTCTCCAAACGGAAGCGCCATCACGTCCCCTTCAACAAAGGCCGCATCGCCGCGCGCCTCGCGCGCAGAGCGTTTGCGCGCGCCCTCGAGCATGGGCGTGCAGAAATCGATTCCCGTAACATGCAGCGTTGGATCGGTCCGCAAGAGATGAAAGACGACGTCGCCCGTTCCGCAGCAAAGGTCGAGCACGGTACCGCCACGCGGCGGAGCCAGCAGCGCGATCGACCGCTTGCGCCAGCCTTCGTCCATGCCCGCCGTGAGCACGCGGTTTGCCGCGTCATAGCGGGGGGCAATGCGGGCGAACATCTCGCGCACGAACGCGCCTTTGTCACCGGCCGGGGGAATGGGTACCTGGGTCGCCATGAGAGTTCTGGCTCTTCTCCCCTAGATATGGCGCACCTTTGTCGTGATGGTAGCGCTGATGATGACATTGAGTTCGACCGCAGCGCTCGTCTGCGCGTTCGCGAACGCACGCGACGTTTCGCTCATCGCCTATACCTTGCCCGTGGGACGGGTGCTCGACGGCCTGACCGCCGCCGCAAAGGCCGGAGCGCATGTGTGCGTTCGGCTCGAAGGCTACATTTATAAGGACGACGGCGGCGTGACCGCGGCCAATACGGCTGCGATAGCACAACTCCGTGCCGCCGGCGCCGACGCCGCGCTCGTGCATCCGGATCAGCACGCGCCCGATGCCATGCTGCACTGCAAAGCGGCGCTGGTCGACGGGAAGCTGTTTCTCGACGATCGCAACTGGCCCGACGACGGTGCCGATACGATCGTACGCGATGATTTCGCGCGCGACGCGGCGATCGTCCACGATGCGGTCGGCGGACGCGAAGATGCTCCAACGCCGTTCTTCGCCGTCGCTAAACGCGAGGCGCTCGCCTCAGAGGCGCGGCTCCTCAACGAAGCGCATTACGGGGACGACGTGATCGTCGAGAGCGAATCGTTCGGTGCCAACAATCGCGTGTACAACTCGCTCGATGCGCTCGGCCGCGCCGGCGCGCACGTGCGCCTCCTGGTTAGCGCGCGCGACATGCGCGGCAATCCTAACGAGCGTGGCGCACTCGAGAAATTGTCGGCCGACGGCGTGAACGTCCGCGTTGTCGATGCCGACGAGAAGCTCGCCGTCGTCAACGGCTCGCGGGGATGGCTCGGCTCGGCCAACGCGACGGCGGCTTTCGATCACCCCGATCAGCTCGACTGGGGCGCGCGCACCGACGCACCGTCCATCCTCGCCCATCTGCGCCAGACGTTTGACGCGCGTTGGCAAGGTGCCGCGACGCTGGCTACGGCGTTGCGACCGGTTTCATGATTGCTTCGAGCAGGTCGGGCGTCGTCGCAATCCGCTGGAGGTGCGGATAGAGCGGCCCGTCATGATAGTCGATCGAGAGCGTCGCGTACCACCCGTCTTGTGAAACCACCATGGTGATGGGCGGGCCGCCGTGCTCGGCACGTTTGAGCGCGTAGTCGAACACGTCGGGATCGAACGCTTGACCGTCGAGAGCTTGAATGGTCTCGCCGACAGCGAGTCCGGCTCGCCAAGCGGGTGAGTTTTCACGTACGTCGGTGACGCGGCCACTGCGGTTCGCAATGGTCGCACCGATCGAGTACCAGGCATTGATCGAGTGCCGAAGCGATTCGCCTGCGCGGATAAACGTGTTGGGCTTGTCGTTGTAGACGAATTTCCAACCCGCGCGAGCCAATTCGTCGGTCGGCGGATGAACGGCAACCGAGTAGACGTACATGTCGAAGAACGTATGCCAATCGTAGGCCTCGGTCTGATTCAACAGCGCTTCGATCTCGGCGCGATCGTAGGTTTTCACGATCGGTCCGGTAGTCAGCGGCAGCGTGTACTTATGGAGAAAGGTATCGAGCGAGCGCGCCCCATGCGAGCGCTCGCGAATGATCGTGTCGACGTCGAGCCACATCAGCTCGCCCTCGGTGTAAAAGTCGTTCGCATTGCGGCGGATCGCGTGGTAGTCGCCGCGCGCCTCGAAGAAGTACGGCGCGCCGGCGGTGAGGTCGATGATCGGTGTCGTCTCGCGGCCGGTCTCCGTATCCATCTCGGCGTAGATCGAGGCGAGATATTCCGGATATTGTTTATAGTCACGAATCCCGGAGCGGAACGAGAGCAGGTCGCCCAGGTACTGATTCATACCTTCGTACACCCACAACAAATCGGTTTGCTGCGGCACTTGAAAATTGGGTGTGGTCAAATCGGCAGGGCGCCGGTACTTTCCGTTCCAGGAATGGGAAAACTCGTGGGTGACGAGATCGCCGCCTTCCAGTGCCTCTTGCGGGTTGGTTAGGAAGTCATCGGGCGAACGGTCGTCGCTCGATTGGTGATGCTCGATCCCCTCAAAGCCGATCTCGTCGCTGAGCGTGAGCAGCGCATGATAGTCGGTAAAATGCCGCGAGCCGTACAACGCGAATGCTTGCGCAGGCATGCGTTTATAGGCGTCGACCATCTTGTCCGGCACCTCGAGATCCTGCGGACGGCCGGCGAATGCGTCGAGCTCGACATACGAGCCGTCGCCTTTCCACAAGGTCCACTTCTTCACGTACGCGCCCATGTCGAGCGGCGAGTCGATGAACTGGCTCAGCGCCGTCACGGCAAAGTTCACGGTGTTGCCGCTACGCTGCGGATCGCGGAGCGCGGTGCCGAAATCCCAGCCCGTCGGCAAGACGATCGACGGCTTCACATAGTAGTCGTGCGAATCGATGCCGTCCTGATACACGATGTAGCGGTTCCAGTTGATAACGGTCACGTCGTGCGTGGACATGGTATCGCCGGGCGCGTTCATCAGCACCGTAAAGGTGACGTCGAGCGTGGAAACGCCGCTCGGCACGTCGACGTGAAAAGCATACAGATCGACGGTATCGCGACGCCAGTCGAGCGATGCGCCGCCTCCTTTGACGCGAAGCGACGTCAGATTGTTGAGGGGACCGGTCGGACCGTGCTCGCCGGGAATCCATTTCG